>JAOZMQ010000048.1:3943-12346 GCA_029934195.1 Candidatus Cloacimonadota bacterium
TTAATTTTCCATTGCTCCATTGATTCATAAAAGCAATCAATTCTTGTCTATTCGGTGAGTAAGAATTTCTAACATAAAAACCGGAAGTTGAAACACCGGAAGCAAGACATTCTTTTAATGATAGACCGGAGAGCCAGCCGTTACAAAATCCAGCATTGAAGTTATCACCTGCTCCGGTAGTTAATTTTGGTTTCTTCGTGTAAGGTCCGTCAAACCATTCGGTTTTATTTTTTGTAGCTGCGACAGCTCCTTCCAATGGATGGATAACTACAGATGAAATATCCATAATATTTCTGATAAATGTTGCTCGTTCTATCAAATCATCTGTTTGTTTTCCTAAGATTTCAGCAATTTGTTTGGATTCATTTTTATTCAAACCAAGGATAATATCCGCATTTGATTGCATTTTTTTTATTAAAAATATTACTTCCTTAATATCTTCTTGAGAACGTTTTTTGGGGTCAGCTAAATCAAAAAAGCATAAAGGTCGGTTTTCTATTTCTGCAAAAAGACTATCAAATCCAATGATAATAGAATTCATTTCTGATAATGATGTCCAATTTGTAAATGCTACAAAATCTATTGATTTCATTAATGAGAGCAATTTTTTTCTTGGTAATAATTTTAGGATATTTTCATAATTAACTTCTGTTAGATTATTCATTTTTCCAAACATTATTTTCCCGTCAAAAAATTCTAAAGCATCGGTATGACCGGGTTCTGTAAGTGTTATAACAGATTCACATTTTTTAGCAAATTCTTGAAATATAGGTATGATTTTTTTTGTTCCTAAAGCTCCAATATAATGAGTTAGATATCCTTGAGCAATTAAAGCATTTGCCATAATTGGACCATTTCCTCCTAATTTAACTTGCTGAGGAACTAACTCAATATTTGAGCTTAAGCCAGAAGCCGAAGCAATTCTATTCGCAAAATCTATAATTCTATTGATTCTCGAAAATTCTGTAAACGTTTTTTTTTCATCAACAACATGAATAATTTCATCAATAAAACCATCGAAACCAACCAAGATTTTTTTAGTAACTTTGCCGGTTTGTAGTTTGATTGCTATTTTTTTTAAAACTTTATTTTGATTGGATAGCAAGTTTCTTCTCCAATTTTTTAATGAATTTAATTCTTTCCAAAACAGGTGGATGGCTATAGTTTAAAAAGACATTAAAAGGGTGTGGTGTAAGATTTGAAAGATTATTTATTGATAATTTTTTTAGAGCTTCAATAAAGTCCTTGAAGTTATTTGTCGTTGTAACTGAAAAAGAATCAGCTTCAAATTCATGTTTACGCGATAGAAAATTCATTGCAATAGAAATTATTTTTGATATTGGAGAATAAAGAAATCCAAAAAAAGTAAGACTGGCATAAATTGAAATATTGTCCATACTGAAAGCAGAAAAAAGTAATTCATTCTTTAAGAAAATCGAGAGAATAAAAAGCATAAATCCGAGTTGTAATATTCCATAAATCATCATTTTATAAATGTGTTTCAGTTTAAAATGTCCCATTTCATGAGCCAATATTGAAAGAAGTTCAGCATTTGTATGTTTCTCAATCAAAGTATCATATAACACAATTCTGCGAAATTTCCCAAAACCTGTTAAAAAAGCATTACTTTTATTAGAACGTTTTGAACCGTCCATTGTAAAAATTCCTTTTAAGTTGAAATTATATTTCTGTGCATAATTGGTAATTGTTGTTTTCAATTCACCATCTTCAAGTGGTGTAAATTTATTGAAAAGGGGCATAATAAAAATTGGGAAAATTGTCATTAATAACATCTGAATAATAGCTATTGCTCCCCAAACATAAAGCCATCCAAATTGACCGGTATGCTCAAATAAAAGGAAAATCAAAGACAGAATTGGGATGCCAATTATAGATCCAATAAGTAATCCTTTTAATTTATCGAAGAAAAAAGTTTTTAATGTGGTTCTATTGAGTCCGTATTTTGTTTCTATGATAAAGGTTCTCCACAATTCAAATGGGAGTGAAATTATAGAGGAAGCAAAGACAATTATTCCAATAAAAATTAATCCGGATATTATCTCACCAAAACCAAATGATCTTGCTATATTATCAGCAATATTAAACCACCCAAAAATTATTGCAGGTATAATTATCATTAAATTTATTGTACTATCTACTAAACCGAAAAAACTATTTTCTTTTGAATAACTCTGAGATTTAGTATATTTTTCTTGATCATAATATCCTATCAACTCAGTAGGTAATTCTTTGGACAATGTTTTATTGTTTAAAAATTCAACAATTACATCTAAAACATACTCAGTAATAAGAAATAATAGTATAAAAAATAAGTAAAAATTCATATAGAAATCTCCTTTTAATTACATAGTTTTTTTGTTGATTTTTTCGTAAAGAAAAATGTAAATAAAAAATAAACTAATTGCCCAATTTTCATTGGTTTGTATAATAATATATTTTTGCTTGACTGATATTTAAGGCTTAATTGTTTTGTGTTAAAAATTGTAAAGATAATGTCAGAGGAGTAATAGATGGCAAAGAATAATCGAGGCAATGGATTAAATGCTATGCCTAATCACGGCAGAGGAACTTGTCCAATCTGTGGAAGAACCGGAGCGAAAATTCTCTGGGAAGTAAAAGACGGTGATACTACAATCAAAGTATGTAAACTCTGTCGAAAAAGAGACCCACAACAAGCAAAAGTATAATTGATAAAAGAATAATATTTTTAGGTTGCTTTTTTAGCAGCCTTTTTTTTATGGAAAGAATACTATATGAAATCTAAAATAATGAGTAATGAAGGGGAATTTATATTTCAATTTGATGAAAAGCAGATAATAATGTCTGCTTATTCAGCAAAGAAATTTCTAATTGAAATGAGGCAACAAATTATGAATTATGAGAGCGAAAATGGAAAGATTATCATAAAAGGAAAAAAGAAAGCATATACTCAATCTTTGGTTGAGAATCTTTTTTATCGGAAGAAAGTATCAAAAAAACTATTTGTAGCCAATACTAAAAAGAAAAAATAAAATTCTCTTAATAAAAGTTATTTTGTAATAGCAACTTATAATTAGTTGTTGAAAAATAAGATAGATTCTTTTTGAGATAGTTATTTAGTGTCTTAACGGAAAAAAACTTTTTAACCATGAAGGAAATGAAGTTAATGAAGAAAGATTAATTGAAAAAGTATTTATTTTTCAGCTTCATAGAAGCGATATCTTTGTAACCCAATGCGTTAGCGTTGGATAAAGATAAAAAGAGAGCTAAGCTACAGAGTAGCGAAAAAAAAAGAAAACTTAGAAAAAGTTGGTTTTCGTTCAAGTACTACTTAACAAATCTTATGAAATAAAAAGTCATTCGAATTAATTTATTGAATTTTCATGAGAATAAATGTCATTGAGTTTAATATTCAATTTTAGAAAAAAGAATTATAAGTTAGACTGAAAATGTTGTTTTGTAATAATGAGTGTTAAGTTAAGTTTCAAATGACGCAAAAGAAACCCACCTTTAATACCTAACTAATAAAAAATGGAGAAAAAAATGGAGAAAAATCTGAAAAACAATGAGAATCATCTTCAAAGTTTATCTAATGAATTTCCTATTCCAACTAAAAAGGAATGGCGAGTAGCAGTTGATAAATTGCTGAAAGGTGCTCCTTATGAAAAAATAATGCTGACTAAAACTTATGAAGGTATTCAGCTTGAGCCAATGTATTTAAGGGAAGATGTGGAAAATCTACCAATAATTAATTCTCTCCCGGGATTTCCCCCTTATGTAAGAAGTTCACATTTGTTGGGTTACAAAAAGAAAGCTTGGGATATTGCTCAAGAAATTCCATTGCCAACAGCTGATGAATTTAATCAAGCAATTTTAAGTGATTTAAAAAGAGGTCAGACTGCTATCAATTTAATTCTCGATACAGCAACGAGAGATGGACTGGATCCGGATCAATCAATAAGTGGACGTGTTGGAGAAAATGGAACTTCAATTGCAAGTCTTTCCGATCTTAAAAAAGCACTTAATGGCGTCTATCTTGGAGCAGTTGACGTAAATATTGAAGCTTATTCTTCAGGGTATTTTTTCGGTGGTTTATTGGTTGCTCTTTATAAAAAACAGGGAATAGATTTCTCTCAATTAAAAGGGAATTTAGGAATTGATCCTATTGGAGAACTTGCAGAAAAAGGTTCTTTATCTATTTCTCTTGATGTAGCTTATGATGAAGTGAGTAAATTAATAAAATGGACATCGAGTAATGCTCAACAACTTAAAGCTTTTACGATTCATGGATATCCTTATAATAATTCAGGAGCTTCGGCAGTTGAAGAATTAGGGTATATGATCGCTACAGCTACAGAATACATTAATCAAATGTTGGAACGCGGAATTGAAATTGATACAATTGCTACAAATATAAAATTTTCTTTTTCTCTCGGTTCAAATTTCTTTATGGAAGTTGCTAAATTAAGAGCTGCCAGACTTCTTTGGGCAAATATAATTTCAAATTATGGTGGAAATGAAGAATCGCAAAAAATGATAATTCATGGTAGAACTTCATCTTTCAATAAAACAATTTATGATCCTTATGTGAATATGTTAAGAACAACAACAGAAGCATTATCCGGTGTTATTGGCGGTTGTGATAGTATGCATGTAAGTCCTTTTGATGAATCCGTTAGTTTACCAAATGAATTTTCTCGCAGAATTTCCAGAAACACACAACTTATTTTGAAAGATGAATGTAATCTTGATGCGGTTATTGATCCGGCTGGAGGTTCTTTTTATATTGAATCTTTGACAAATTCTCTCGCAGATGAAGCGTGGAAAATTTTCCAAAAAATTGAAGAATCCGGTTCAATATTAAAGGCTTTGAAAGATGGAATAATTCAAGATAGTATTGCTGAAACGGTTAAATTACGAAAGAAAAATCGTAATATTAGAAAGGATATTTTTCTTGGCACAAATATGTATGCAAATCTTTCGGAAGAACCACTTGAGGTTCGTAAACCTGATTTTGAAAAAATTTATGATACTCGTTCAAAAGAATTTGCTTCCATAAAAAAAGATACATTTGATTTTGATTCTTTTGATGGAATGGTTGATGCCTTTATAAATGGAATGACAATTGGGCAGGCAAATAAATACCAGAGATCTGAAGCTGTTCATTGCGGGATACCGGTTATTAAGCCATTAACAGCATTTAGAATTACTGAAGACTTTGAAGAAATGAGACAAAAAGTAGAAAACTTTGCGATCAAAAAAGGTTCAGCACCAAAAGTATTTCTGGCAAATATGGGACCAATTCCTCAACACAAACCTCGTGCAGATTTCTCTACCGGATTTTTCCAAGTAGCAGGATTTGATGTCTTGTCAAATAACGGATTTTCTACAGTGGAAGAAGCAGCGGAAGCCACTGTTAAGTCAAATGCACCAATCGTTGTAATTTGCTCTACAGATAAAACTTATCCTGTTATTGTTCCTAAATTCTGTAAACTTATTAAAGATAAAAATCCTGAAACAATTATTGTGTTAGCAGGAAATCCAAAGGCTCAAATAGAAGAACATAAAAAATCCGGAGTCGATTATTTTATCTATTTGAGAGCCAATATTTATGAAATTTTATCAGGGCTGATTGAAAAGCTCATTATAGCTGATAATGATCAGGGAGGCAAATAATGAGACCAGATTTTACGAAAATAAATCTAAATAAAAATACAAAAGCTAATCTCAAAGATTGGCAGGAAAAAGTAAAAAAAGAAATTGAGGTAAATTTTGATGAACTTCTATGGAATACAAACGAACAAATCAATGTAAAACCTCTTTACTCGAAAGAAGATTGGGATGAGATGAAACATCTTGATTATGTTGCCGGAATCGCTCCTTTCTTACGTGGACCTTACGCAACAATGTATGTAATGAGACCGTGGACTGTTCGTCAATATGCTGGTTTTTCTACTGCGGAAGAAAGTAATGCTTTCTACAAAAGAAATCTTGCTGCTGGTCAAAAAGGTCTTTCGATTGCTTTTGATTTGGCAACACATCGTGGTTATGATTCTGATCATGAACGCGTTGTAGGAGATGTTGGAAAAGCCGGTGTTGCAGTTGATTCTATTGCAGATATGAAAATTCTTTTTGATGGAATTCCATTGGATAAGATGTCTGTTTCTATGACAATGAACGGTGCTGTTCTTCCGATAATGGCATTTTATATTGTGGCAGCAGAAGAACAAGGTGTTAAATTAGAACAATTAAACGGAACAATTCAGAATGATATTTTGAAAGAATATATGGTTAGAAATACTTATATTTATCCTCCAAAACCTTCGATGAAAATTATTGCTGATATTTTTGAATATACTTCACAAAAAATGCCGAAATTCAATTCAATTTCAATTTCCGGTTATCATATGCAAGAAGCAGGAGCAACCGCCGATCTTGAAATGGCTTATACGCTTTCAGACGGACTTGAATATATTCGTGCCGGCGTAGAAGCAGGTATCGATATTGATGCTTTTGCTCCGAGATTATCTTTTTTCTGGGCAATCGGCAAAAACTATTTTATGGAAATTGCAAAAATGAGAGCTGCAAGAATTATTTGGGCACAACTTGTTAAACAATTTAATCCTAAAAATCCTAAATCAATGTCTTTGAGAACACATTCACAGACTTCCGGTTGGTCATTAACAGAACAAGATCCTTTCAATAATATTGCAAGAACTTGCATAGAAGCGATGGGAGCTGCTCTTGGTCATACACAATCTCTTCACACAAATGCACTTGACGAAGCTATCGCATTGCCGACTGATTTTTCAGCACGTATTGCCAGAAATACACAGATTTTTCTTCAAGGAGAAACAGGTATTTGCCGTGTAGTTGATCCGTGGGGAGGTTCATATTATGTGGAAGCTCTTACTAATGAGCTTCTCAAACGGGCGTGGATTCATATTGATGAAATTGAATCTCTTGGTGGAATGACAAAAGCAATTGAAAAAGGTATTCCAAAGATGAGAATTGAAGAAGCTGCTGCTCGTCGTCAAGCTCATATTGATTCTCGTAAAGAATCTGTTATTGGGGTAAATAAATATCGTTTAGAAAAAGAAGATCCAATTGAAATCCTTGAGGTTGATAATACACAAGTTCGTTTGGGACAAATTGAAAGACTAAATGAATTAAGAAAAAATAGAGATGAAGAAAAAGTACAAAAAATTCTAAATCGACTTACAGAATGTGCCATTTCCGGTAAAGGAAATTTATTAGAAATTGCTGTTGATGCAGCTCGTGCACGTGCTTCTCTTGGTGAAATATCAGATGCAATGGAAAAAGATTTTGGGAGGCATAAAGCAGTGATACGATCAATCTCCGGTATCTATAGTAGTGAATATTCTGACGACAATGATGTTCAAGAAGTTCGACAAATGGCTGATGATTTTGAAGAAAAAGAAGGTCGCCGTCCACGTATAATGATTGCAAAAATGGGACAAGATGGTCATGATCGAGGTGCTAAAGTTGTGGCTACAGCTTATGCTGATATGGGTTTTGATGTTGATATTGGTCCTTTATTCCAAACACCAAAAGAAACTGCTAAACAAGCTGTTGAAAATGATGTTCATGTAGTTGGTATGAGTTCTCTTGCTGCCGGTCATAAAACTCTTCTTCCGCAATTAATGGAAGAGTTATCAAAACTTGGTCGAGCTGATATTATGGTTATTTGTGGCGGGGTAATTCCTGCACAAGATTACAACTTCCTATATGAAAATGGTGCTGCTGCTATTTTTGGACCGGGAACAGTTTTGCCTGTTGCAGCCAAAAAAATACTCGTAGAATTAAATAAAAGGTTATCATAATTGATTTTTAGCCTGAAAGTATTTGTCGCTGTTGCGTAAAATACCTTACAAATTGATAAAGAATTATCTACCTGTCTGCGTGCAAACTTA
This sequence comes from Candidatus Cloacimonadota bacterium, assembly GCA_029934195.1. Lineage (GTDB taxonomy): Bacteria > Cloacimonadota > Cloacimonadia > Cloacimonadales > JAOZMQ01 > JAOZMQ01. The sequence continues at coordinate 11,878 of JAOZMQ010000048.1, forward strand.
GACAGGTAGATTTTCCTTTATTTTATTTCCCTTTTCATTTTTCATTTTAGTCTTTGCAATTTGCCGAAGTAGTACTGAACGAAAACTAACTTTTCCTGAATTTTCTTTTTTTGTCGCTACTCTGTAGCTTAGCTCTCTTTTTTATCTTTACCCAACGCTAACGCATTGGGCTACAAAGATATCGCTTCTATGAAGCTGAAAAATAAATAATTTCATTAATCTTTTCCAGATTTCTTTTCTTTCTCTGCGAAATCTCATCTTTCTTTGCGTTAATGTTTTATTTGATATAAAGAATTATTACTTCAAGTCCGATTCATTTTCATTCAACCAATTCGTACTTAAACGAAAACTAACTTTTCCTAAATTCTCTTTTTTTGTCTTTACTCAACGCAACGCATTTAGGCTACAAAGATGTCGCTTCTATGAAGCTGAAAAATAAATAATTTCATTAATCTTTTCCAGATTTCTT
>JAOZMQ010000384.1 GCA_029934195.1 Candidatus Cloacimonadota bacterium
TTCTTCATGATCTTCTGTCCTTCATGGTTAAAAAATCCTTTTCGTTCAGATACTATTTAAGATCAAATTGAGGTAATAAAATAAACTGAACTCCCTGCCCTTCGGGACGAGGAAGTCCGGTTTATTTTGTTGTAATACCCTAAATCCCCTAAATAGGGGAACAAAAGGGGTATTATCTTCGGGACGAGGAAGTCCGGTTTATTTTGTTTTACAAACATTTATAATCGACTGTTTTAATAAATAAAATATATTTGCCTTGTGCAATTTTTCATTATTGATTTTTCGGTAATAAAAGGATAATATATGTTTTTAAAATCGGAAAAATTTAGAGAAATTAAAACAGATAGTGGTTTGTCAAAAATAAAGTCATTTACTTCAATTGAAGATAAAATTTCTAATTTGGAGTCTTTTCATACTTTTTGGATAATTGATAAAAGAATCTATCAACTTTATAATAAAAAGCTTAAAGTTAATAATATGATATTAATTGAAGCTAATGAAAGTAATAAAAATATTCAAACTGTTGAAAAAATCATTGTTGAATTGAATAAAAAAGGAGCAGATAGAACAAGCAGATTGATTGCTTTGGGTGGTGGAGTAATCTGTGATATTACGGGGTTTGTAGCATCTATTTATATGCGAGGAATCGATTTTCAATATATTCCTACAACTTTACTTTCTATGGTTGATGCTTCAATTGGTGGAAAAAATGGAGTTAATTTGAAGACTTCCAAAAATTTGATTGGAGTCTTTAATCAACCGCAAGCTGTATATATAAATACGGATTTTTTAGAATCTCTATCTCAACGAGATTTTTTGAGCGGATTGGCAGAAATCATAAAATATTCACTCATATTTGATATAACATTTTATAAATATTTAACAGAAAATCGAGACAAAATTCTATCAAGAGATATGGATGTTTTAAATAAAATCGTCTGGAAATCTATTGATATAAAAGCACAGATTGTAATTATGGATGAAAAGGAAAAATCTCTCAGAATGATTTTGAATTTTGGTCATACTGCAGGTCATGCTATTGAATCTGCTACAAACTTTACTCACGGTGAAAGCGTAAGTATTGGAATGAGAATAGGTATTGATTTATCTTTTAAACTGCATTTAATTGATGAAAAAATCCATGATGAATTGTTGAAATTTTTAAAGAATTTTTGTTTACCTGTCGAGATTCCTAAAGGTTTTAGCAAAATAATGGATAGAATTAAAAATGATAAAAAGAAAGTAGGTGATTCCATTAATTTTGTTCTTATTGAAAAAATTGGAAAAGCAAGAATTGTTAAGCTATCAATAAAAAAAATAATTGAGTTAATCAATGAATTGTATAACTATTAATGACGTTTCTTTTTCAGAAGCAAATCATATTATTGATAAACTATCAGCTTCTGATAATAATATAATTTTTGAGATCCGTTTGGATTTATTAGAGTTTGATGAAAATCAATTAAATCAAATTCTCCATAAAAAAGAAAAATTCATAGTAACCTGCAGAGAGAATAAATTTTCTAAAGAAAAAAGAAAAAAATTACTCTTTTCAGCTATTAATTGTGGTGCAGAATACATCGATCTTGATATCGATTCAGATTCTCAAACACTAATAATCCTAACAAATTCTCTTAAGCATTCCAATTGCAAATTAATTGTTTCTTATCATAATATGGAAAAAACTCCTGATTATGATTTTTTGAAAACTATAGTTAATCGATGCAAAAAGTTTAATCCAGATATTATAAAAATTGCCTGTAAAATAAATAACGAAAAAGATCTGCACGTGATTTTTTCTTTATATGCTTTGCAAAAAAACATTATCGCTTTAGGAATGGGAGAAAAGGGGAAAATTAGTCGAGTTGTTGCAAAATATCTTGGCACTAAATTTTCATATTCTTGTTATCAAAAAAAATCAGCAAATGGACAGCTTTCTTATCAAGAAATGAAAAAAATTGAAAGGATTTTGGATAATGAATAAAGAGCTATTTGCTGTTGCTGGGAATCCAATTATTCACAGCAAGAGTCCGATTATTTTTAATTCTATTTTTAAAAAAGAAAATTATGATGGTAGATATACAAGAATTTTATGTGAATCTTCACGAGAAATAATTGAGCTTCAGAAAATATTGAATATTAAAGGATTGAATATTACATCACCTTTCAAAAAATCAATTCTCCCCTATCTTGATAAAATTTCACCAATAGCAAAAAAAATTGGTAGCGTGAATACTATTCTACAAAAAAACAATGAACTTATTGGATTCAATACAGATGTGATTGGTGTTCAAAATTCTTTCCGGTATTATAATATTCCTGTAAAAAAGAAACAAATTCTAATTATTGGTGCTGGTGGTGCTGGAAAAGCTGCTGCATTTGCAGTCAAAGAAATGGGCGGAAGTGTTTCTATTGTAAATCGAACTTTTGCCAAAGCACAAGAAATTGCAAACTTGTTAGAAATAGATGTTTATAGAATCGAAAATTTACCGGAATTGGTTCAAAATTCAGATATAATTATTTCATGTTTGTTACCTAATGTAGATATTATCCAAAAAAAATGGCTGTCTAAAGATACAATTATTTTTGATGCAAATTATAAATCTTCTTCTCTAATTGAAAAAGCTGAAACCATTGGATGCCAAATAATTAAGGGGATCGATTGGCTGATTTTTCAAGCAATTCCAGCGATTAAAATGTTTACAGGTTTAGAAGCCAATTACAATCAAGTAGAAAAATATCTTGCAGAAAACCAATTGAAAAATAAGGATATTATTTCACTTATTGGTTTTATGGGAACCGGGAAATCATCAATTAGCCGACTACTATCGGAAAAACTGAAAATGAGTTTGGTTTCTTTAGATTATTTAATTGCTAAAAATGAAGGAATTTCAATCTCTGAAATCTTTAAAAATAGAGGAGAGAAATATTTCCGAACACTTGAATCTAAATTCCTTTCAGAAAATATTGAGAGAGATAATTTTATTGATTGTGGAGGTGGCATTGTTTTAAAAAAAGAGAATTTGTTGCTTCTTCAAAAAGCCTTGAATGTTTGGTTAGTTTCAAAAAACGAAACTTCTATTAATAGGATTAAACAAAGCTCGCGTCCTCTTTTGAAAAAAGATAATCCAGAGAAAATCGCACAAGAATTATTTAAATATAGAATTCCATATTATGCTGAAATTGCAGACCTCATATTTTTCAATGAGGGAAAAAATATCGCTGAAATTTCCGAGAGTTTGTATGCAGAAATTCATTAAGCCTTCAACCATTTCAGGTACAATTGAATGTCCTCCTTCAAAGAGCTATATGCAAAGAGCAGTAGCAATTGCTTATCTTTCTGATTGTAAAACGATAATC
>JAOZMQ010000385.1 GCA_029934195.1 Candidatus Cloacimonadota bacterium
AAATTATTTATTTTTCAGCTTCATAGAAGCGACAGCTTTATAGCCCAATACGTTAGCGTTGGGTAAAGAAAAAGAAAACTAAGCTACAAAGTAGCAACAAAAAAAGAAAATTTAGAAAAAGTTAGTTTTCGTTCATGTACTAAATACAAAGTTCTTGACGAATATTATAGTATTAAAGTTTTTGATTTTTATTATTAATTAAGGTAAAGAAAATGAAAAAAAATTTGAATTTGTTTTTGATTTTAGCGTTATTGTTCTCTGCTAACATTATTGTTTGTAGCTCTATTGCTATAAATAAAATGGATTCTTCTACAAATCCTCAAATAGTCAATCTTCAAGATTTAATTAATAATCACAGTTTTATTCAAAATAATACAAATATTTCTTTGTCTTATTTGAGTAATCAAAACAATTCAAGACAATCCATGAATATTCGTTTTGTAAAGAGTTTGAATGCTAAAAATGATTTCATTCTATCAACTCAATTTAAGAAATCTATTCAATCTAACTACAAAATACCAGGACAAATCTTTAAGCTAAATCTTCATTATTTAATTTAGAACCTCTTTATTCCCCTTTCTTTTTTCATTTATTATACTCTTTATAAGACCATTTTTGAGTTTTTATTTATTTTGAATACTAATAAATGATTAAAAAGCAACAATTAAATTTCACAATAAAAAAATACATAGAAGGAGTTAAATGTAATGAGAAACAAAACATTACGCAACATAATCATTGCTGTTGTATTGATAGTGACAGCATATTATCTTGCCCCCATTGTAATGAAAGATAGTCTTCCGTCATTTTGGACTCAGAAATCTTTGAAGCTTGGTCTCGATCTTCAAGGAGGAATGCAAGTCGTTTATGAAGTAGATTATTCTAAATTACCGGACGCAGAAAAAGATGATGCAGTTAAAGCTGCAGTTGAAATTATTAGAAACAGAATTGACCAATTTGGTGTTGCTGAACCTTTAATCCAAAGAGCTGATAAAAACAGAATTATCATTCAGTTACCTGGTTTACAAAATATCGATAGAGCAAAAGATCTTATCGGTAAAACAGCATTATTAGAATTTAAACTTGTAGCGGAAGCAGACAAACAAAAATTAGTTCTTGAAAAACTTGATGAATATCTTGGTAAAAATCTCGATAAATATGAGTATTTAAAGGATTATGATATTTCTACTGATAACGAAATTGTTGGTGATATTCTTGAAGAAGATAGTGACAGCACAGCTACAAAAGAAACCAAAGAAGAAGAAGTTGTCGAAAGTAAAATTTTTACTAAACTTACAAGTACCGGTGGTTATCAATTCTTAATTGCAAAAGAAGATATTGAAAACTTTAAAAAACTTCTTGAAGATCCAAAATTCAAAAGAAAGATCCCAAGAGGTCTTCAACTTTTACTCGGTAAAGAAGATAAGAAAGATCCAAATGCGGCAAGACAAATTTATGTTTTGCAAAATAAAGCAGAATTAACAGGAAAATATCTTCAAGATGCAAGAGTAAAAATTGGACAAGGAATTGACCCTAAAACATCTGGAAAATCCTATGTTGCACTTACTTTTAATAAAGAAGGAGCAAAAAAATTCTCTACTGTGACAGGTCAAAATATTAAAAAAAGACTGGCTATTGTGCTCGACAATGTTGTCTATATTGCTCCACAAATCCAAGATAAAATTCGCGGTGGTGAAGCTCAAATTACAGGTATTGGCGGAACTGAAGAAGCACAAGATGTAGTAATTGTACTTAAAGCTGGTAATCTTCCAGCACCAATGCACAAAATCGAAGAACGTACTGTAGGACCAACTCTTGGTCATGACAGTATTCAAGCTGGTTTTCTCGCTGGAATCATAGGTATGCTCATCGTGGTTATTTTTATGATTATTTATTATGGTTTATCCGGTTTAATTGCAAATATCGCTGTTGCTGTAAATACAGCTTTCATTCTTGCAGTTCTTTCAATGCTCGAAGCAACTCTTACTCTTCCTGGTATTGCCGGTATGATTCTAACAATGGGTATGGCAGTTGATGCTAATGTATTGATTTTTGAAAGAATCCGTGAAGAATTACAAACAGGTAAAACTGTAAGATCAGCAGTTGATTCTGGTTTTAATAGAGCTTTTGTTACTATTATTGATGCAAATATTACAACTTTGATTACTGCTGTAGTCCTTTATCAATTTGGAACAGGACCTATAAAAGGTTTTGCTGTAACTCTTTCAATTGGTATTATTGGCTCAATGTTTGCAGCTATCATTCTTGTTAAAGCCATTTTTGATGGTTTCATAACAAATAAAAATCGTGAAAAACTTAGCATATAGGGAGGCTACATGAGATTTTTTGGAAAAACTCAAATTGATTTCGTTAGCATGAGAAAAAAAGCTTTCATGATTTCTGCTATCGTTATTCTCGCCGGAATTATTTCATTAATAGTTCAAGGTGGACCAAAATATAGTATCGACTTTACCGGCGGTATTTCTTTAGAAATTGACCTTAATTCTATTAATCCAAATGCAGTAGAAGTAGATTTGGATGGATTAAGAGATTTAGTAAAAAAAGAAGGTTATAAAGATGCTGTAATTCAAACTTCAAAAGGTAATGAAGGAAAGCAATATTTTATAATCAAAATCAAAGGAACTGAAGATGTTGGTGATGCTTTAGTTAAAACACTAAGAACAGCTTATGCTACTAACATTGATACACCAGATCATTTTATTCGTTCCCAAGACCATGTTGGTCCAAAAATTGGTGAAGAATTAAAAACTAAGGCAATTATGGCTATCTTTTGGTCACTTCTTGCCATCATTATATACATCTGGGTAAGGTTTGAATTAACTTTTGGATTTGCTGCTGTTGTTGCTCTTTTCCATGATGTATTAATCACAGTTGGAATTTTCTCTTTAACCGGAAAAGAAATGAGTCTTACAATAGTTGCAGCCTTACTTACAATTGTTGGTTATTCTTTGAATGACACTATTGTTGTGTTCGACCGTATTCGTGAAGACTTAAAAATTTACCGAAGAGAATCCTATGAAAAAGTAATTAATCATAGTATCAATGAAACTTTAAGTAGAACAGTTATTACTTCTCTGACAACTCTTCTTGTTGTTTTAGCACTCTTTTTCAAAGGTGGTTCAGTAATTCATGGTTTTGCTTTTGCACTACTTATCGGAGTAGTAGTTGGTACATACTCATCAATTTTTATTGCAAGTCCTATTCTTGTTGAATATTTCAATAGAAGATTAAATAAAAAAGGTCTTAAAAGAAGATAAATTTATTGATATAAGTATATGAATTTATAAAGCTACTTCTGTTGAAGTAGCTTTTTTTATGTGGTATCTG
>JAOZMQ010000049.1:0-7254 GCA_029934195.1 Candidatus Cloacimonadota bacterium
GGCTTAGTACCTTCGGTTATCACCCAATCGGTTTGAACTGCATGTCTTTGCAAAACAGGATCATAAACCACAACCTCAAATATATTCTGATATGGTCGCTCACCTCCTTCCAGAATATTGGGAAGATAAGGTGCAAATTCATAGTAAAAAATTGTTGTGTCAACAAAAGCCGATTCAAATTCTCCGGTAGGCCCTACCTGATCATTGATAGAAATATCGCAGTCATCCAAGTAAGTAATGTGTCCGTTATCGTCATATTCATAATCTTCAAAGGCTCTCACCTCCAAGGCAATCCATTCGTTCTGAGGAATCACATAAAATCCGGAGTCGGGATAGGAAGCGAAGTATTTCAATTCATAATCATCCGGCCATTCCACTTCCACCTGAAGTCCGTTGTACCACGTGTAAGTAAGCGTATCCTGCACGGTAATGAGTGTGTCGTTAAGAACAGGATACCTCAGATCGACATCCTGCGTGTGCAGATCGATGAACTGCTGATCTGTCATCAGGCTGAAAGGATCGCCCGGATCAACACTGCTATTGGGAGTGACGGTTACATGATAATTGAGCGGTGGTATATTATCGATGATCACATTTCCACCGATCCATTGCCCCCCAAAGAAAGAGGCTGATAGACTATCAGAATACAAACCGCTCATTGAAATCAGATTCACATCGAAAGCACCGATAGGATAATTATCGTCTCCGCCGAACACTTCCACCATGAAACAGGTTCGGGTAACATCTTCAAAATGCTTATTTGCCTGAGGGAAGGTGACCACACCGAGATCCCAGATGCGATTGAATTCATGCTCATTATAACCGACGCTTAATACACAATCGGTGCCGTGTTCCACATCCATCACATAATAGCCTTCATCATTGGTAATGGTGGGCGGAATTGTGTTTATGCCGTTCAAAAGAATGTAAGCTTCCTGAACCGGTTCGAGTGTGTTTTGGAACATGATCCTGCCACTAATAGGAATCATTGAATTATCGGTGAAATCAACATTATTCTGGCTGATATTGCTGGCACTGAGAGTGATGATACGCTGTTCCGGCTGGAAGAAATGATCTTCTTTATACGGCGTAACGGTAAAGGTCGTATAGTTACCATACGGGATCTGCGAGATGTTGTATTCTCCCCAGTTGCCGGTTATCCCGCATAAAATTAGACCGGGTTCATCCGACGACCAGTCGCAATTCTGGAATGCGCAACTATTGTTGAAATTGGTGGCATCGAAGCAAACCTCTCCCGTTCCTTCATTCATACCCCAATATCCGATCAAACCATCCGAATTCCAGGGAGCCACGATGTCTTTGTAGAAGGCTATATCTTCCTGGGTTCTCGCTGTACTCCAGAGTCGGAGGTCATCAAAATATCCCAGTAATCCGCCATCTTCATTAGAGCAGAGATAATGTGCCAAGCTATGATCGATAGTGATTAGCGAATCGGCAACGAGTTGTGCATCAATATACATTTTGGTTCTGTTGCCGGTAAATTCGGAAACAATCGCCAGATGATGCCATTCATTATCATTCACAATCAGCGAATCAACTTCCTGAACAATGGAGACGACATCATTCGTATAAACCAGATTGCCGTCCGCATCAATATCCAAACCGCAAACCTTTTCCCAATTAATCTCATCTATAAAATACAACACATTGAAGTCTGAATTCGGAGTTTTCAGCCAAAATTCCATAGTAAGATTTTCCTGCAATGATAAATCCTCTGTTTCAATCCAGAACTGGTTGCTTTGTTGCAACTGCAAACAATATCCGGGTGAAGGTTCGATAGAAACGATCACTTCCGCCACCGGATTGTTATTGGTGGTTAGCACCGTTCCTGTGATGATACCGTTCGGTTTCAAATAGCCCTGATCTTCACTTGCAACAGAAACTTCTGAGCCGGCATAGGCTACCACGGCATAAGTGCTTACTACTCCGGGAGTAGCCCCCTCATCCGAAAAGGAACGACTTTGGGGATAGACTGTGTTGATGAGAATATCATCCCGGTAGATCTGGAATCCGTTCAAAGGATTGTAGGAAGAGTTAAATTCCCATGTAAGATAAACATACCCCGGATAATTATTATCACCGTCCGAAGCCTGAAAATTACTCGGCTGCATAAGTCCGCCATATTCAGCCACACCCATATCGACCCTGTCATAATAGCTGTTGGAATGCTGGTGAATGCGGGGATTTCCATAATAATCATAATCGGGCATATTCAGGTCGGAAGTATCTATCTTTCCGGCATTAAGGCAGGGAGAATGAGATTTCAAGCCCACATCAGGATTATATATATCATGGGTATAAATGAAACACGGATCGGCATCAATATTCTGCACGCCTTCATAACCGCCTTCCACATCGGAATATTTCACATCGAGATCGGTAGAAACCGGAGTATCACCATTATCCCAGATGATGCAACTATAAATGGACGGATCAGATTGTGAATCGGCAGCGATCGCACCGAAAGAGCCGAGTGAACTATTATGAAATATAGTGAGATTTGATAGAATAGGGGAAGCATTCAAGCAATAGATGACACCACCGGAAACGGTTGATTCATTCAAAAGGAAAAAGCAGCTATTCATTTCAGCGCTGGAATTATTGAAGGCAATAGCTCCGCCATATTCGGCTTTTCCATATTCAAAGAACGAATTCCGGATCAGCAGGTCATCATAGTTTTCCACATAGATCGCACCGCCGTACTGAATATTCGTGCCGGGATTACCAGGCTGGCTGAAAGAACAATAATCCAGTTGTGAGAAATTTTCTTCTGAAGAAGGTCCAAAAAAACTCAGGATAGGCTTGTTATTGGCTGTAGATATCCTATTCATTTCAATTAAGTTACTCGACTCACCTTCAGCAAACAAGCTTCCGTAGATATCCATACCAACTTCAGGATCGAAATCTATATCTGCATTCACAGTAAATGTATTTCCATTAATAATAGTTATGTCGTGTTGGAGGCTCACATTTGAATTTAGACTAAAATCATAAGGAAGTATGCCGAGATCCTGTTGATTTTCATAAGAACCAATATCGATAGTATTCAGGATAACATCTATAGCAGCATCGCCACTGGCACCGGCAGTGAATATCCTAGGATTTCCCAACAGATCATAATCTCCGGCGGTGCTACCGGGCTTGCCGGCATTAATGCAGGGAGATAAATCGGAAATGTTGTAAGGATGATCGCCACTACCCGTGAATAAGGGATCACGATCGGAACAGGAAAGATAAGTTCCACCGCAATTATTTGCTCCGGCTCCCTCAAAATCTTCCAAACCACCTTCTATGATCGAATATTCGAAAGAAGGATCGGAACTCGTTGATTCTAAGTAAATTTGATCTCCTTCATCTGTGGCAGTATTTCCGAAAATAATGTTATTTCTCAAGGTCATATCAGCATTCCCACTGAAATAGAAAGCACCTCCGTTAGTTGCGTTGTTATCTGCGAATATATTGTTATAAAAAGTGTCTCCATCATAATCCTTGATCCAGACTGCGCCTCCGTTACCGGCGGTATTGCCGGCAACGATATTATTGAAAAAGTCGATCGGTTTGCCGCCATAATCAAAATAGAGTGCTCCCCCATCATCACTTGCGGAGTTATTATAGAATTGACAAGAACTTATACTTAAGTCTTTGTTTTCACTATAAATTGCTCCCCCTTGTCCGCTAAAAGAATCTCGTCCCCAGGCTATGTTATTTTCAAACTTGCAGTTTATTAGATCTGCCACTCCACAATAGTCGTCCATTAAGCCGATAGCTCCGCCGCCGGCGGCAGAGATATTATTGCTGAACCTGGAATTTGACAATTCTATGATTGAATTTCCACTAATACTAATTGCACCGCCAAAATGAGATGCATAATTGGCTTTTCCATATTCAAAAATACAATGATTGAATATATGAGTATCCCCAAAAAGCAGCCGTAATCCACCCCAACCTCCGGCTACATCATTCTCATCTTCCATACTCATAAAACCGGTAGTATCTGCCACTGTAAATCGTATCGAGTCAGTCTCTGTACCACAGGCGTTTATGTAACCATCAGCCCACATTTTTATCTGCCAATTTCCCTGAAATTCAACCGTCACACCGGGATTCACAGTTAGAGATTCGTATATACGAAGATTTGTATAAACTTTTGTCGTATCATAAATAAATGTGCAAGGATCTTCCACATAATAGAAAGAGTCCCAATCTAGTGAACCAACCCATTCGGGACCCACCGGAGTTCCCGAGGGAACAAATCCGGCACCGTAAACGGTTCCGTTATTGCTACTAATCTGATTGTTAATAGTGTTGCCGGAAGATTCATTAATATCGAAATATGCAACTAAACCGGGGTCTGACAAATTGGGAGCATTATGGGCACGATGATTTATTTCGGATTCTATTTGTCCGACTGGCAAATCAATGTATTTTCCATAATTAAAAATTCTGATATCATCGATCTGACCTTTGAAATAGCGTCCCGTAACCTGTGCATTCTCGCCGATCATTACGCTGTAATCATTTGCATAAAATCCGAGGGAACCGTCAGTATCCTCGAGGTTGCCATCAACAAAGAGGTAGATAATATTATCAACATACTTAACGCAAACGATATGATGCCATTGACTATCATTAATAGCTGTTGTAGTAATTGCCGTACCTTGGTCTACAGTAAAACAAATATTATCCGTCTCATTATATCTATGCACTCTCCAGGCATTATCACCCTTGGTAATGATAGCCTGCCAGGGTCTGGTCCATTCATCAACCTTAATCCAGAATTCGAGGGTAAAGTCTGATTCGAAATCATAAAGGCTTTCGTTTGCCAAAGTCACATAATCATTCGTACCATCGAGATTGAGACAGTTGTTATCGGGTACCGGAATTGAAAACAAAGCAATTCCCGTTGATAACAGCAAAATAACTAAAATAATTCTTTTAATTCTCATGATACTCTCCTTTTTTTCCTTAATTTGATAATTTTTTTGATAACGCCGTGAACGGCGTATTCTATCTTACATCTGTGTTTTGAATCCCACACATGAATGTGTGGGCTATTGATTTTCTCTTTTTCCCAGAATAATAGCCTTGTCTTTCAGGGCTAGAAATATGAAACTGAACAAAACCATTACAGCGTTCACGCCATTCCGATGTTTATTTGTTTTGATGAATCTTTATTGTATTTGAGTAACATCATTTAATATTTTGAAATTATTGTTTTTTAATAATTCGATAATATCCTGCAATTGAGGTGGAATGATAAGGTTTATTTCCATATCATTATAGAGAGAATGTATTGTTTTCAAAAAACGGATATCCGATAAATTTTGAATCTGCATATAGACTTTGGAAAAATCTTCAATGTTCATTTTTGAGATCAGATCGGAAGGTGTTTCGGCAAATAGCGACAGATAACCTCTATTTAGAAAAAGCTCGGAAATTTCTTTGGTTGCTTCCGACTGAATACGATATACAATTACCTTTTTCATATAAAACCTCTCCCATCTAAATTAGCAATGGGCATACCAAAATGAAATATTCAGCTATCTGCTTATTTTATAATAAGTAAGAGAATAACAGGAGAACGGTAAGTGAACGGTTTCGTTCGCTGAGACAATAGGAAGATTATACTAAAACTAGTATTAACTCTTTTTGTATTTGTAAGTTAAGTTGGTGAACAGAATCGTTCGGTGTAATTGAACGATTTCGGGCGTATTCTATTTATTATTAATATTATTGTTATCTCAGAGCTGGTTTTGTTTCATTTGAATCAAAGTATCGACAATTGTTTTACTGCGAAAAGCTGGTGTATTATTGTGAAGGTAACACACCACGTGGCTAAAGCCGTACCTCTCTCAAGAGGATTCCGCAAGGTATTTGGGATAAAACTCCAAATCGTATTTTTTGATTCTTCTGTTCAGACCAGTTCGTGTAATATTTAATAAATTAGCTGCTTTGGTTTTATTGTTATCAGTTTTTTTCATAGCCAGACGGATCATCTGTTTTTCAAGTTCTTTCAATTTAGATAATGAAAGATCATCAAAATTGAGAAGTGCTGAATTTATTGAAACCGAAGAAGTTTGATAAACCGAAGATAACTCTATATGTAGGAATTTATCGTCTGTTCTGTCCATTATTACAGCTTTCTCAATAATGTTCTTTAATTCTCTGACATTCCCGGGATACGAATATTTGAGTAATTTATCTTTTGAACTGTCGGAAATTGTTTTTGTTTGTTTCTTCAAAGAGAGACTAAATTTTTCATTAAAATGTTCAGCAAGAGGAATTATATCTTCCTGTCTTTCTTTTAAGATTGGGATATTTATGTGGAATCTGTTTAATCGATAGAAAAGGTCTTTTCTGAATGTTTCATTTTGGACCATTTCTTCCAAATTTTTATTTGTCGAGGCGATGATGCGCAAATTGAGATTTATATCCTGCAATGAACCTACTCTTCTAATCTTTCTTAATTCCAGAACTCTCAGAAGTTTTGCCTGCATCGAAATGGGCATATCGCCGATCTCATCCAAAAAAAGAGTTCCGTTATCGGAAATTTCAAAATATCCTTTTTTATTGGATTTTGCACCTGTAAATGCATTTTTGGAGTGACCAAAAAATTCGCTTTCAAACAAGTTCGGTGAAATTGCAGTGCAGTTCACATCGAAAAATATTTGCTCGCTGTTTGAGCTTGAACGATGAATTCCTCGTGCTACAAGTTCTTTTCCTGTTCCGCTTTCTCCCGTGATCAAAACATCGGTATTGTAAGAAACAGCAACTTTTTTTATTAGCGATATAATTTCTTTCATCTTGTTGCTGTGAGCCAGCATTAGATGTTTTTCATCATCAGAACAGAGCATCCTTTCAAAAGACCGGCGATAAATTGAAACTTTTTTTTGCATATCGATAAATTTTTGTGTTCTTTGGATTGCAAGTTCTATGTCGGACAGGTTAAATGGTTTTGAAAAAAAATCGATCGCACCTTCACGCATTGCAGCAATAGCAGTATCCATATCACCGTGTCCGCTGATCATTATTGCAGCAATTTCATTATTGATCTCGATAATTTTTTTCAACAGTTCGATTCCGCTCATTTCGGGCAGCTTCAAATCAATAATCGCAATATCGATTGGATTGGATTCGGTTATTGCTAATGCTTCGGAAGGTTTTTCCGCAGTTAATACGTTAAAATTATTTTCCGAGAGATATTCGCTAATTTCATCTCGATAACCTTTTTCT
>JAOZMQ010000049.1:7264-12239 GCA_029934195.1 Candidatus Cloacimonadota bacterium
CAACATTTATTGAATTCTAGTTCCATTTCCCAAAACGATTGGCATTTTGGAGTAATAAATAGAGATATTCAATCTGGAATAATTCAACTATATATTGATGGAATTCTTGTAGATAGTGTAAATAATTACCAAGTCGAGTTAAATAGTGATACGGATATCAGTTTTGGAGCAAGACATCACTCGGCATCAGAAATTTTTGGAGGTTTTGAAGGAATGCTAGATGATATAAGATTTTTCAACAGAACACTTTCTTTGTCCGAGATTAATTCACTATTTCACGAAGGTGGTTGGCAGTAAATATGCCAACTTATCCCAAGATTCCTGCGGAACTTAGGACAAGTTTCATTTAAAACTTGGCACATGTCGAAGATCCTGTGTTAAGTTGACAGAATTTTAATCCCGAATTAACTCGAATTTGTATGAATGAAAGTAATCATATAACCCATAGATGCAAACATCGGAATATGCCAAAGGCGTACAAGAATCGGGAACATTCGGAAGTCAGATTGTTGAAAAATAATTTTGCAACTCAATTGTTACAATTGTAAAAAATCCCTTTTTACTGTTAATGGAAATTTCTCCTTCCATTTCATTGATAATTCCGTAACAGATGGACAGTCCCAAACCAGTTCCTTTGGTTTCATCTTTTGTGGTATAAAACGGTTCGAAAGCGTGTTTCAAGGATTTTGCATCAAAACCTATTCCGTTATCTTCAACTTCAATAATTATTTTATCCGCAATTGTTTTCAGCCTGATCACTATTTGTTTTGCATCATCGAATTCATCAAATTTCTCACTGAGAGCATCTTTAGAATTGGACAGCAAATTCAAAATAACCTGTTCCAATCGGTATTTATTTCCTATAGTTTCCAGATTGGTAGAGTCAAATTCTTTGACAATGTTAATATTATGGCTTTTACATTGTGCTTGAATCATTGATAATGCATCATTAATTGTATCGGCAATTGAAAATCTTTGGCTTTCGGAATCTTGCTGGTCACGCGAGAATAATCTAATGTGCTCGATGATCTGAGAAATACGTTTTATATTTTCATCGATAAATTCTGATTTTTCTTTTAGATATTTATCAGTTATATTTTTTTTATTAAATTTTCTGAATAGATTTTGAATAGCAATATTTATCAAACCCAAAGGTTGATTTATTTCGTGAGCAATCCCTGCAGCCAACTGTCCGAGAGATTCCAGTTTTGATTTTTGGATAATTATCTGCTGCTGCTTTTCTCTTTTTTTAATCTCTTCATCAACTCGTTTGGATAGCTCAACTGTTTTCAAGCGATACACTTCTGCTTCGTGTTTTTTTTTCTGCACAAGAAGTTTGGAATTGATTTCTGCAATAGTTCTCACCTTTTGTTCATTAAAAAGATCATCTTTTATTTTCTGCATTTTCCTATAATAATAAAAAGCTTCTTTATAATCATTTTCTATTTCATAATGTTCAAAATATTGTTTGTAAATATGCACAAGATGATTACGAAAATTTTCTTGTTTTGCTATTTCATAAGCCAGCTTCAGTTTTCCCATCTGTTTTTCAATATTACCTATGCTAAGATTTATCGATGCCATTGTAATCAAGATACTTACGATGACTGACTTGGCATCAGTTTCTCTTGCTAAATTATAAGCAAAATCAAGAAATCTAAATGCTTCCTCAAATTTTTGCTCGTCACACAGAAGATAGGCATAACTTTGATAACTTGTAGCCAAACCAATTTTATCGTTGCATTCTTTATTTGCTTTGAATGTGATTTTAAAATATTTATGAGCATTATCAAAATCTCTTTTTTTTCTGAATAATAGAGCAATATTTATAGCAGCAAATGATTCTCCATACGGAAAATTGTTTTTTATTGCTAAATTGAGAGACTCCAGATAATATTCCATTGCGGTTTCATTATCATTAAGTCTTTCGCATATTAGTCCAAGATTACTTAACATGGTTGTTGTGGTTTGAATATTTGGGTATTCTGTTTCGAGTGACAGATTCTTTTTATAGTATTTCATGACTTTGTCATAATTTTCCATTTCTCTATAAACAACACCTATATTATTATATAAACCGCGCAGAGCAGCTCCTGATTTATCCTTAATGAGTAAAGGTTCTGCTTTGAAATAGTTTTCCAGAGCCACTGAATGTTCTCCTTTATGAAAATAACCTAGACCGATATGCATTAAAGCTAATCCTTCATATCTGAGGGATTTGATTTCTTTGGCTAACAATAAAATTTCTCTGCTCTTCTCAATGCATAATTCAGGATCAGAATTCATTAACTTGTATGCTTCATTAATAAGATGACCAAGTTGTTTTATTGTTTTCTTATTCTGCTTTTCTTGATGACTATTATCTGTTAATCTATTAATTTCTTGTTTCATGTTTTTTCCTAATTAGTATTTTTTTGTATAATAAACATGATTTGTGGCTAATGGGTCGCCTGCGCTACGTCCCGATAGGGCGAAGGCAAGCTTGTTAAGTGTAAAGCTCCCAATATATTATATCCATTGTTTTCAGTTATTTCACTTTAAAGACATTAATTAATTCATCAATACTTTTAGAAACAACAACTAATTTTTCTGAAGCTTCTTTTATATCATTAGCACCTTTTGCATTTTCGGCGGAGACAATATTTATACTGGATATATTTTGTGATATTTTATTAATTCCGGTAGATATTTCTTGCGTTTGATTAGAAACCTCATTCATTCCGATTGAAGCTTCACTGCTATTTCTGGCAACTTCACGTGATGCTGTAGAAAGTTCAGCAGAATTCTTTGCTATTTCATTAACTCCGATTCCGGCTTCCGATAAATTGACATTAATATTTTGAGCAACACGATTAATTTCTTTGGCTAAATTACCGGTTTCATCAGATTTTGTAGCTGCAATAGAAATAGACTGAGCAATCTCTCCTACTGTGTTTAATTGCTCTTCAACACTGGTTGCAACATTAGAATTAATAGCATTCAACTCTGTAATTATGCTTTCAATAGATTTTATTGAATTTGAAGCGCTATCTGTTCCGGTTCGAACAGCTTCGATTTGTACAGTGATTTTTGTTGTGGCTTCACTTGTTTGTTTTGCAAGTTCTTTAACTTCATTGGCAACTACAGCAAAACCTTTTCCGGCATCGCCGGCACTTGCTGCTTCTATTGTTGCATTTAAAGCGAGCATATTAGTTTGGTCAGCAATATCGTTTATAAGGTTAATAATTTTACCGATTTCGTTGGAAGAAGTTTGTAGAGAGTTCATAATAATACTTGTTGCTTCAGATTGTTTTGTTGCTTGTTCAGAAATTTTCATTGCATCATTTGTAATTTTGGCAACTTCATTAATACTGGCACTCATTTCTTCGATGGCAGCAGCACTACTATTAACACTACTTGCAGCGTCTTCTGAATTGGTGGCAATGTTTTCAATATTTTCTGTCATTCCACTAACAGCAGTAATCACATTGTTTAGATTTGTAGATGCTTGCTCGGCTGCGGCGGCCATTGTTTCTGTATTTGCTGACATTTGTTCTGAAGAAGTTGCAATATTTACTATGCTTAAAGATGCTTGTTCTACCCTTGCTGCAATTGTTTGTGAATTTACACTTATCTCTTCGGAAGCACTCAAAACAGTTGAAATTTGAGAACTCAAATCTTCTGAGCCAGTTGCCAATTGATTTGCTGTTGTAGCTAATTCATTGTTAGAATTTGCAATTGTAGAACTGTTATCGGCTAATTTTTTGATAAGAGCAGATATTTTAACTTGAATTTCTTGATATGCAATACCAATCATACCTATTTCATAATTGTTTGCCAATTCCTGTTCGACGGTAAGATTTCCTTCACTCATTTCTTGCATCATTAAAGAAAGTTTGTATAGTGGTTTTGACACTAACATAGCAGTAAGAAAATTTATCAAAGATATAAGAATGAGTAAAGATATTACGGAAAAAATAATAGTGTTTAAAATCCTTTTGTTAATTTCAATTTCATTATTTTTTTTTCTATTGAGAATTTCTTTGTCAATATAATCAATATAGAATCCGGTTCCAATGATCCAATTAGTTCCGCTGATTTTTTTTACATAACTAAGTTTAGGTTGAGCTATTTTTTCGCCGGGTTTATTCCACACATAATTGACAAACCCATCACCAGATTTATTACAAACTTCTACCATCGCTTGAAAAAGATTTTGTTTCTTATTCATCGCAACATCAAATTTTGGATTGTCGAGAATTGTTCCATTAAGTTTGCTACTCGTTGCGTGCATAATCATTTTTGGGTAAGGGAGCTGGTCATCTGTGATCCAAAAATATCCACTTTCTCCAAATCTCATTACACTAATATCTTGCAACAGCAATGTCTTTAATGCTTCTTTTTCATCAACATTTTGTACGTTTTGAAGCCTATTTTCTGCAAATGAAACAGGTATATCAATAAATTGTTTTAACTCATTTTTAGATTTTTCAATCCTCATTTGTTTGTATTTTTCAATAGAAATATTGTTCTTAACTTTTAAATGGTAAATATCGGTGAATAAAATAATTAAAACGCCTAAAATAAGAATGGTTGAGATTGGAAGTAATAATTTATTCCTGATTTTCATAATTGAGAACTCCTTTTTATTTTTTTTATCTCAATAAATTTAATCGTTTTTTTGTCAATTCTTATTTATATCATAACTGTAGATGAAATCTGGAACTCTAATTTATTTTAAGGAATATGTATCGTTGCTGAATTTTTCTTCTTTCTTTCGGTCATAATATTTTTTGCTTCAGAGTCACATCTTGGGAAAATCAGAGATAAATCTTTTGCATTTTCACATCCAATTATGTTTAAATATTCTTTGTTTAACAGATTCAGAACACCTGACCTCATAGATATTTTTTTTTGCTAAACCAATAGATATTCAGTAGTTACAAAATTTCGTGGTTTCCTTTTAATATTTTAATGTGACCTAATAATTTAATCA
>JAOZMQ010000386.1 GCA_029934195.1 Candidatus Cloacimonadota bacterium
TTCTATTCAACAGGTGGATTATTCAGAAGAGAAATTTTATGCAGTGAAAATTAAATATACAAAAAATATCACACAAGAGATTCATTCCTACAAAGTTTTTTCAGAAAAAAAAATCTGGAAAGATGGAAAATTTGCGATAATAGATTCTCCAGAATTATTTATCTCTGAAAATTTTTCTTCATTAATAGAAGCTCAAGATTTTATTTCTCAAAAAAATATTCTATCTGTCGAAATCATTGAAATTACTATTCCAACCTCAAGAATCCAAATTGTTGATTCAAAAAATGAAGCTCAGTACCTCGAACTCCCAATTATCATCTCCTCCAATTCTCCAATAACATTAAAAAATCAGAAAACAGAATTGACTTGTAATGGGGATTTTATCGTAAAAAATGCCTCTAAACTACAAATAATCAATAGAATAGAATTAGAAGATTATGTAATGGGAGTCATTCCAAATGAAATTGGACCGGATGCACCAATGGAAGCATTGAAAGCTCAAGCAATTGCTGCAAGAAGTGAAACTATTTTTAAGCTTCTATGTAATAGACATATTAAAGATGGATATGATTTGTGCTCAACAACTCATTGTCAAGTTTATAAGGGATTATTTCGGCAGAATGATAACACAAAAAATGCAGTTCTGGAAACTTCTGACCAAATAATTACTTTTGATAATAAGGTCATTGATGCTGTTTATTCCAGTTCTTGCGGTGGTAAAACAGAAGATAATGAATTAGTTTGGAACGGTGGAGCTTTGCCATATTTAAGAAGTATATCTGATTCTAAATCAAAAATACCGGATTTAAGTTATGGCTCAAATGCTAAAAGATGGATCCAAAAAAAAGGTGGAAGTTATTGTGCATCAAATAAGAATTCTTCAAGTTGGCAAAAGAGAACATTCCAATGGGAAAAATCAATAACAAAAGATAATTTATCCAAACGAGCAGGAATGAAAAGTATCAGCAAAATTAAGATTCTTCAAAGAGGGAAATCCGGTCGAGTAATTAAATTGAAAATCTCCGGTGGCAGTAAATCTAAAATCATTGATAGCGAATACAAAATCAGACAAGTTTTAGGGAATTTACCATCATCTTTTTTCTATATTAAGAGAACTAATCCATATATTTTTGTTGGAAAAGGTTCCGGTCATGGAGTGGGTTTATGTCAAGTCGGCACTATTAATCAAGCAAAAGCAGGAAAGTCATCTAAAGAAATTCTACAATTTTATTATCAAGGTGTTGAAGTAAAAAAATTGATTCTTGATAATAGATAATAGACAATGGATAATGAATAATGAATAATGAATAATGTAGCAAAGTTTGATAGAATCTAATGTAAACGGGTACGTTTAAAACGACTACGTTTTCCCGGTCTTTTTTATTTTCCCTTTCCCAAAAACTGGGGTCATTCTTAAATCTATGAGGTCAGGTGTTCTGATTTTATAATTATTTAAAGGTTTAAAAAGAATATGAACATGATTTGGCATTACAACCCATTCATCCAATTCATATCGTTTATTGTTAAAATATAGAAGTGCATTACCTACAATTTTTGCATATTTTTCATCTTTAAAAATGCAACTCCCATATCCTGCATTCAACCAGTTTTCGACTCTTTGAGAAAATAAACTATAATATTCTTTCGACTCCTCTTTTGTAAAATCTTTCTTATCTTTGTTGCTATGTTTTTTAAACCATATTTCACGCTCATTTTTTAACAATTCAATTTTTTCTTTTGGAATTGAGTCAGCGAGTCTAAAAGTAACAAAATACCATGAGTTTTTTTGGCTCCAATGAGGTAATTTACCTTTTTTAATAATTATCTCAACATTTGGGTTTAAAAAAGTACTAAAAGCATCTTGCTTTTTCATATTCAAAAGCTGGAAGCTTTTGTTACTTTGGAGGGAATTTTTGAGATGAGCAATCAAACTTTCATCAACCATATAATTTACAATTTCTCGTGGAGTATAAAAAGAGCCTGTTTGTTTTCTAGCAGTCGTTTTGGTTTCTGGATTATAACTTGCGAGCAGGTTTTCAAAAACTTTTCCTAGAAGCTCGGGATCGAGAGCAACTTCAATATCGTTTGGTTCATTTTCATCAATCGTGAAATTATAACTTTTAAGGATATTAATCAAGCCCATTACCGAAGCTTCTTTCGTTTTTTTATTTTTAATTCCCAGATCGAAGATTAAATCAGTTGTCTCTTCTTGTCCAAAAAATAAATAATCAGGAACTATTAGCTTATGTTCTTTGGGAAGGTTATCAGAAAATCCATCGATAAAAATATTATTATCTTTATCATCAAGACATTCAAAAAGCCCGCCATTTAGAAAAGGAACATCTTTATTTACCAATTCTAGAAAAGAATCAGGATTCTGAAAATACTTTTTATATCTCATCAAATAATCAATTCCGCGATGTTTTCCATAGCTTTCATCACCTCTAAAACCTCTTTCTCGGCTATCAACACTATCTGGTTTTATGGGACAATTTAAGGTTGCAAAGAAGAGATTTTGAAGAATTGCTTTATAAAATATGCTTTCTCTATTTTCTTGTTTTAAACCAAAAATATGTTCAGGTTTTATTTCTTTTAAAATATTTCCCTGTAATTCATTTAAATCAAATAGTTCTTCGGGAATTAATTTTTTCTGTTTGATAAACCAAACAAAAAGCAGGCGTGTAAGCATTCGGATTACATTCTGAGCTTTATGTTCTTGTTTCAAAGGTTCTAATTTGTCTATATCATTAATTCCAGTTTTTTCAATAACCGTCTGGATTGTAGGTTCTGCCGGAAATGTAATATTCTGAATTGCCCAGAAATACCAGTGCTGAATTTTTTCATAAAAATCTTTAGTAAGCGGTTCTACACTAAAAGCATTCTGAATACTATCCAAATCATTAAAGTCTGCTTTTTCTATTTGTGATTTGAAAGTCTTATTAGTTTGATTTTTACTTACAAAATAAGAAAATCTTTTAAAATCCGTAAAATCTCTTTTTGCTCCAAGAAAATTTGCGCTAATTAAACTAAATCGAAAACTTCCTGCATCGTCATAAAAAACAAAAATTGCAACATCTTTATTCTCTTCTTTAAGGATTTTTTTGGCAATTTCAAATTGCTTTTTTTCCCGGATTTTGATGTAAGAAGTTTGAGTACTTTAGCCGAAATTATAATTAAATCATCAGAGTCAGATAAATCAGCTTCACCAATTTTAGTTATATTTTGGAAATCCTTATCTTCTTTTTCTGCAAACAAATAATCATAATTTTCTTCATCCGATTTAAATGTTTTAATTTCATTTCTAAAAAAGAACTTGAGTTGT
>JAOZMQ010000002.1 GCA_029934195.1 Candidatus Cloacimonadota bacterium
GAAAAGAAACCGCAAAGGAAAACGAGTACGTTTTTAAAGGAAAACGAGTACAGTTCTGGAGAATGTGTACATTCCGAGAAGAGAAATTAAAATTCATCATTCATTTGTGTCTATGAGAAATCAATCAAGAGACTATTTTAAAAACTGGGGTCATTTTAAAATCTATGAGGTCAGGTGTTCTGAAGTTAGTTTTCGTTCAAATACTATAATAATACATCATAATTTTCACATTACAAAAGTTATGAATTTAATTTGTCTGTTCAAAAATTTATGTAGAATAAAATCTTGATTATCAATGTTCAAACAAGATGCATTATATGGCTTTACAAAACTATTTTAAAAAGAGCATTTTCATAATTTGTTCTTTTTTTTGTGTTTTAAATCTGCAAAAATATATTCCGCTACTAACAAATTTTCCTTGATTATTTTTACCATTCCATTCTTTAATATATTTGTTTGGTAAATGTAATTCATTTATTATTTCTTTCACTATTTGACCTTTGACATTGTAAATTGAAATATTTACATTTGTTCCTACACCTATTTCATATTGAATTTTTGTACCATTATTAAAAGGATTTGGAAAATTTCCAATTAATTTTGTTTTATCTATTTGTGATGGAATTTTATGTTCTGGATTTATAATATTTGCTGTCGGGGGGAAAACAATAAAATCTATCCAACTACAATCTAATCCTTCCACTGTCGAGCCATCTTTTACATATTTCCATTCCAAAGAATGTTCACCTTGTGAAATTGGAAATTCAAATTTTTCCCAATCAAGTTCTCCTGACCAACCGGTAATAATGTTTTCATCAACAATAAATTGAAGTGAATCCCATTTTGCTTCACAAGATACTTTTCGATAAAACGATATTTTTCCTTCATTTATAACATTAATATCCAATTGTAAAGAAGAAGATTCATTATTACCAATACTTCCTGATTGAGCACAATAATTGTTTTCATAAGATAAAGAATCAATTACAGACCAAAAATTATATCCATCATTTTGCCATAACAAATAAGCAAAATCTTCTTCAAAACCTTCTGTAATTAAACCAACAAAAGTTGTAAAAATATTATCCTTTGTATAATCTCCTGATTGTAAATTTAGATTAAAACTAACTTCTTCACCTGAAGTAAAATTTTCTGAAACCAAAATTGTGAATGAAACTACAATTTCTTCTCCAATAAAAAGAGATTGACAATTAATATTTCCTTCCGACACAGAAATTCTTTCATCATCAGAATTTAAAAAAACAGAAAAATCTAAAGAATTTACATGACCAATATTTTTGATAGGAAAATTCAATGTTACTGATTCACCGGAATCAAGCATATTATTAATATAAAGACCATTTTCGTCATTAATTATCATTTCATCAATGAATAATTTTGGAGCTTCAACTTCTAAAACAAAACTATCTTCCCAAACTTCATTTCCATCTGTAATAGATATATTGAATTCAATTTGATGCTGATCTGGAATATCATCAGTAATTAAAATTTTGAAAGCGTCTTCAAATAAAATCTCCTCCGATGGTAATACAGTTTGAGTTTCAAAATTACCATCAATAATATCAATAAAATTATCATTTTCAGAAAGAGATATTAAAAGATTTTCTCCTTTTATTGTACCGATATTCTCTAATTTTAATGAAATAAATGATTCTGAATTAAATCTTAAAATAGCATTTTCAGTTTGCGGAATTAATTCTCTAACAACAAAATAAGGTCCGGAATTTGGAATTAATGGAATTTCATCTGTATAAGTTTTTTTATTGAATCCGGATGCTGTTAAATCCAAAATAATGTCTTGTTCAGGTAAATTATCTAATTCTAAATTAATACTTCCGGATTCATTTGTATAACCGGAAGCATAAATTTCTCCATCATAATTTAAAGAAATTAAAATATTTGGTGAATCTGTAATTATTTCCATTGTATCCATACCAAGAAATAATATTGGATCATATTCAATTGAAATATCTTCCGGAATTGTTGTTCTGACCTGTAAAGACGGATCACCAAAAATAACCCAAGTTTTGAACATTTTTATACCATCAGAATTATATTTATCCATCATTTTTGCAGAACCATTATAACATAAACCACCAAGAGTTGTCATTGAACCATTTGATGAATTTCCCATAAGTAAATCAATTATTTCATCTTGAGCAGCCATTGGTGGATCCCAACTCTGATTGATTGTCGAACCATAAAATGCAATTGCTCCCGTTGAATTTCCATCTTCATTTTCTGCTCGTAACCAAGATTCAGCAAAACATGTATGACCAACAAATGCACCATTCACACAAGCAACTGAAATAATAAACGGCAATTGATTTTCATTTTGTAAATTTGGAATATTATATAGAGAAAAACCTGTTGTAGTCCAAGAACTTTGAGTTCCATGTCCACAATAATTTATAAATGATCTTCCATTATTTATTGCTTCAGAAACCATATCAGCATTCGCACCGTTTGATTCATAAATCTGGTCAACTTCCGAATAAGTAAAATTTAATAATTTATTACGGATAATTTCAATATGTTCAAAATCTGTTTCATTATTATCACCTTGTGTTGTACTTCCGGAGGCAATTCCTATTCCCTTTTTCAGCCAATCACCATCAACAAGGTCTCTTTCATAGAAAATTACTTTTTCAACTTGATTTTCAATTTCATCAATATTCTCTGCTGAAAATCTCCCAATAAAAATATCAGGATAAGAATCAAGACCTTCCACCAAAGAATAAGCAGCATCGGAATCTCCTTCATCGTAATAAGCCGGAACTTCATCACTATCACCTACAAGAAGAACATAAGTTAATTGATTATCAGAATCATATTCTGCTTTAATAAAATTCTTTATCTCCTCTGCCCCACCAATATCATTGACATTATAAATTTCTACAGGAATACCTTTTTTTGTTTTCCATTCCATAAAAGATTGCATTGAATTCATAAAATCCGGATATGAAATAATTAGCATTTTTCCTGCACGTTCATCAATTGTTTCATAACGAGATGGATTGAAATTATAATTCAAAAATTGATTTTCATAAATATAAGAAAATGCAGGGTTTATTTTTTGAGATTTTTTAATTTTAATATTTTTATTTTTTTTTTCACTATTTATTATTTCAATTTTTGCCGAATAAATAACTCTTAATTTTTTATTTATATTGTTATAAATGAATTGAAAAAAATTAACCGTAACAGCACGAAAATCTCTCATAATATATGGTTCTGATATAGTCACATTTTCAGTCGGATATAATTCATTTTTCTGATAAATATTATTAAAAATAAAAGGTATTGAGTCCGGGTCAATATTCCTTTCAATATGCCCTTTTGAAGGAATAACCGAGATATTTAAATCTACATATTGTATTTCTGATAGCTTAACAAAAACATCTTTTTCATTATCAATAATGATACTTCTCGATATTTTTGGTAATTCTGGATATCCTTTTTTATAAGTATGAGCTTCATTTTCTAAAAATATTTTATTAAATATTTCATCATTAATTCTAATTTTTTGTTTTTCAAAATTTCCAATTTTATATTGAATTATTGTTGAATAATCATTACTTGAAATCACTGAAACTGAAAAATCATTATTTGATACTTTTATAATTTCTCCGTTTAAATTTAAACAAATTATTAAAATAATTGTAAATATAATATATTTCATTTAATCTCCAATTTATATATTTTTTTAAACCATTAAATATGATTGAGAATTTTAATAATATTTTCTTGGTTTTCCATTTTAAACTCAATTCCAATTACTATTAGAGGTAGATTTTTATTCTGAATATGTTTTAATTTTGTAAAATCTTTTTCTGTTGTTAAGAGAAAATCAATCTTATTTCTATTGAGATATTTTTCAATTTCTTTAAATAATTTTTGATCTTTAAAATCAAAATGATCCGGTAATCTAAAATGTCTGTTAAATTGGCAAATATTGTTTTCAATCATTAATTCAAAAGATTTTGGAAATCCAATTCCGGAAAGAAGACAAATTTTACTTTTTTTCAAATCTTCAATTAAAATTTCTTTACCTTTTTCATTATAAATTCTTGCAATTATATATTTTCCAGTGATTTTTATATTTGAGTATTTTTCCAATTCAGAAATGTTTCCATCACCATTGATTACAAAAATATCTTTTTTATTAAGAGAAAATAATGGTTCTCTTAAAATTCCAGAAGGTAAAACAAAACCATTTCCAATTCCTCCAATTGTATTGAATACAACAAAATCAAAATCATGAATAATTTTAAGGTGTTGATATGAATCATCAAGAATAACAAAATCCAGATTTGGAAATTTTTCATCAAGAATTGCGAGAGATTTTTTTCTATTTTTTCCAACAATAACAGGAACACTTTTTAATTTTTCTGCCAATAAATATGCTTCATCACCGGATTCTTTTGCAAAAGAAAATATTTCATTTCTGTTTGAAATTAACTTGTTCTCATTTTCAAATTTTCCTTTATATCCTCGATGACTAATAGCAACTTTTAAACCCATATTTAATAGATGTTTTGTTAAAAAAATTGTAAAAGGAGTTTTTCCACTTCCTCCACTTACAATATTTCCAATACAAATTGTTTTAAAATTACCTATTTTTTGTGGAGAATTTATTTTGTAATAAAGTCTATGTAATAATTGAATACATAAATATATTGTAGAAAAAGGTAATAAAATATAAGAAATAATGGATTTTTTATAGAGATTTTTTTCAATAAAACTTTGTAAATTCTTCACAAAACAACAACTATAATATAAAACCAAAAAAAATTCAATTGCAATATCTATTTATTTTGATTAGAAATTATATTTCCTTCAGAATCAAAAGTTAAAGAAGAAATTTTATTACCATTTTTGTAATTTTCTTCATAAAGTTTAATTCCATCTTCATTATAAGCTGTACATAAACCATGCAAAACACCTTCTTTATAAGATTCTACTAACTTAATAGAACCACTTTCATAAAACCAACGTGTTTCACCATCTTGAATACCTTTTTTATAATTTAATTCAGCTGCAAGAGCTTCATTTTCATAAAACCATTTTGAAATACCATCTTGTTTATCATCTATATAATTTACTACCTGCCATAATGTTCCGTTTTCATAATACGATTTAAAAAGTCCATTTTTATTATCATCTTTAAAATCTATTTCAGCTTCAATTGTTCCATCTTCATAATACCAGGTTGTAATTCCATTTCTTTTTCCATCTACAAAAATTTCAAGAATTTTGAGTTTTTTAGATTGATAATACTTTTTTCTAATTTCTTTAGGTTTCATATATTCTCCATTTTGTATAGAAAATTAAAATTCAATACCTTTTCTTGCATTTAATCCTTTTTCAAAATAATGTTTTATTTCTAACATTTCTGTAACTAAATCAGCTTTTTCGATAACATTTGAATTTGCATATCTTCCGGTCATTACAATTTCGGAATCTGTTTCAATATCCATTAATGCCAATTGTAAGTCCACTGGAATTAAATTCCATTTTACGGCAACATTAATTTCATCAATAATAATCAATTGATATTTTCCGGATTTTATTGATTCTTCTGCTTTAATAACAGCATCTTCAGCTTCTGTAATATCTATTTCATCAGGATTATTAGGATCAACTAATTTATCAGTTCCAAATTGAAAAATATCAAGATTTTCTTGTTTTTTTAAAAATTTTATTTCTCCGTATGAATAATTTTTTTTCATTAATTGAATTAAGCATACTTTCCATTCTCTCCCGAGAGCACGAATAATTAATCCTAAAGCCGCTGTAGTTTTACCTTTTCCATTACCTGTATAAATCTGTATCATATAACCATCCAGTTTTGTACGATTAATGAATCATTATTTATTTGTCAATTTCTTATTAAAACTTTTTAAAATCTACGATTCTTTATTAAGATTATTAACTAAAACCGTATCCAAAGCAATTTTTATTTTTTTTGAATTTACTCTTGTGTTCACACAAGGACCTTCGGGTCTTTCGTTCAAAACACCATAAACAGGAATTGGAAAAACATCCTGAATTCCATCAACTAAATCACGTTGGCAAGCAACAGCTATAATGAATTTTGGTCTAATCTTTACAATTATTCTTCGTGCTAATGTACCTCCAGTGGCAATAGCAAGATGAACTTTATATTCAATAGCTATATTTTTTAGATCTCCAATATCACATTTACCACAATTTTTACAATTCATATAATTATTGGTAATTCTAATTTCACAATTGTTATTTTGTAAACAATGAGGTAATAAAATGAGTACTTCGGAAGGCTTAAACATACTATTTATTGTGTTTACAAATGCATTATTTACATGAACAAAAGATTCACGAATTCTATCTTTTGAAATTCCAACAAAACGACCCCAAAAAATTGAAATAGGAAAAATAAAATTAATAGATAATCTAACAGCAAATTTTGAAATTAAAAAATTCCTTTCAAGATAACATGTCATTAACACTAAAACAATTCCAGTAATTACAATTAAATAAAAACCTCTCAAGCCGTTTAATGCAATCTGTGCAAAAATTCCATTTATTTCATGTAATCTTGGAGAAATAAACCACCACAAAACCGTAGTAACAGCCATAATTAAAATCAGACTGATAGTTGCCATTGTGAGAAAAAGTCCTTTTCCTTCTGTATTTATTTCGAACTTCATTTTATTTTACTCCGAAAACATCCCCTTTTTTTAATCGTGCTCCAAGATTAAATGCATATGCTGACATAATTTTTTTTCCAGCAGGTTGAACTTTTGTTATTAATAGAAATTTATCTTTTGTTGATATTTTAATTCCAACATTTTTTATAATTTCGATAATTTCACCTGTTATAGAATTTTTATCAACTTCTTCATTAATAATTTTACTTTCAATAATTTTTAATAATTTATTATTAATAGATGTTTTTGCTCCGGGAACTTCTGATAATCCTCTAATTTTATTATGGATTTCATAAGCAGAAGCATTCCAATTTATTTCAAAATCTTTTTTTTCTAATTTTATAGTAAAACTTGCTTTTTCATGTTCTTGTTTTGTTAATAAAAAATTTCCAGATTCAATATTTTTTATTACTTTTAAGATATCCTCTGCCCCAGTTTTTGACAATCTATTGTAGAGATGAGTATAAGATTCGTTTTCTTCAATACTAATCTTGTTTTGATATAAAATTGGACCTGCATCCATTTTTGCTACAATTTTAAAAATGGTTATTCCTGTAGTTTTATCTCCATTAAATAGAGAATAATTCATTGGACAAGAACCTCTATATTTTGGTAAAAGTGATGGATGAAGATTAATACAACCATAAGATGGCATTTTTCTAATTTGTCTTCCTAAATAACCACCATACGCCACCGTAATTATTAAATCTGAATTATATGATTCAATTTTTTTTAATATTTCTTGATTGTTAATATTTTCAGGCTGGAAAACTTCTATTCCAAGTTCAATTGCTTTTGCTTTTACTTCAGTTGGTAATAATTTTTTTTTACGCCCCTTTGGTTTATCCGGTTGAGTAATAACCAAAACCGGTTTATATCTCGTTTGTGATAATAACTCAAGAGTGGGAACTGCAAATTGAGGAGTTCCCATAAAAATTATATTTTTCAGTTTAAGACCTCTCTAATATTTTCACCTTTATTGTTAGTTTGTTCTTTAATTTCTCTAATTTTTCTTTTCCAAGGAATAAGACGAATTTTAGAGACTCTATCAATAAAAAGAATACCATCAATATGATCATTTTCATGTTGAATAGCTCTTGCTTCAAAACCTTCAGCTTTATAAGTAAAAATTTTTCCAGTAATATCAGTAGCTTCAATTACAATATAATCTGGACGTTTCACTTTTTCATAAATTTCAGGTAAACTAAGACATCCTTCATTTTCAATTTCAGTATCATTAGATAATTCAATTACTTTAGGATTTATGAAAACTTGTGCATTTTTTTTTGCACCCTCATTAGTCCATTCAGTATCAACAATAAATAATCTTAACGAACTACCAACTTGTGGAGCAGCAAGTCCAACACCATCAGTTTCGTACATTGTGAATTTCATATCTTCAATAAATGTGAGTAATTCATCAGTAATTTCACCAACATTTATTGATTTTTGACGCAAAATAATATCACCAACTAATCTGATTGGAAGTAAATTATTACTTTTTTTCTTCCTTGATTTCATTTAATACTCCAACAATAGCTTGTCTTTGAAATTCCATTTTTACATTATCATCTACTTTTACAACAACTGTGTTTCTTTCTTTTTTGAAGTTTGCAATTTTACCAACAATACCAGCAGCAGTTACAACTTCGTCATGAATTTTTAGATTTTCCAACATTTTCTGTGTTTCTTTTTGCTTTTTTTGTTGAGGTCTAATCATTAAAAAGTACAAAATTCCAAACATTGCAACTATTGGTAAAATACTCATTATTGGATTACCTTTAGCTGTTGTTGCACCAGCTTCCATTATAATATTAAACATTAATAACTCCTTAATTATATTTTATTTTAAATAAATACCATAATATTTGTAGAATAAGATTTGTAAAAATTCCAGCCACAATATCGTCAAGCATTATTCCCCAACCAGATGGCAGATTTTGAACCTTATCTATAATCCACGGCTTTTTTATATCAAAAAAACGAAATAATAAAAATGCAGAAATCATGAAAATAATATGTTTTGGTAAAAAAATTATTGAAAAAAAGTAACCTACAAATTCATCAATTACAATTTTCCCATTATCATGACCAAGAATTTTTTCTGATTCAGAAGTAAAATAAACAGACAATAGAGAAAGAGCAATTATTGCAAAAAATAAAACAATCATTCCTTGCAACGAAAAAAAATAATTTGGTAATACAAAATATATTAACATTGCAAAAGCAGTACCAGCTGTTCCGGGAGCTTTTGGAAAGTAACCAACTCCAAAAACAGTTGACAACCAAACAAATTTTTTTAACATTTTTTCCTCAATTTTGAAACATTTTTTATTATCATTTTAAAGCAATTATCTCTTTTTACTCATCAATCAAAATTTCTACATATTTTTCTTTCATTAAATCTTTCATCCATTTTTCATAAAGATCAATTTGTTTTTCATTTGTAACAATTTCTCTCAATTTATTTTCAATCTCAGAATATATGTATTTTCTTTCAGGAATTTTTTCAATTTTTGTGAAAATATATAGAAGATCTTGTTCTCTAATAACTTGTGAATATTCTTTATAATTAAGTGGCTCAATATAAGATTTAAACATCTCTGGATAATCATCTTTTTCATATTCTCCAATAACACCACCAATAACTGCTGATGAATCGTCTTCTGAATAAGTCTTAGCTATTTCAGCAAAATCTTCACCTGCAATAAGTTTTTCTCTAATATTATCCATCAATTGCAATTCAGCTTTAATATCTATTTCCGATGGTACAACCATTTTTAAGATATGACGAACTCTTATTTCACCATCATCATTTTTTTCTTCCATTTTGATAATATGATATCCAAATTGTGTCTCTACAATCTCACTTATTTCTCCGGGTCTTAAAGAAAAAGCTGCATCTTCAAATGGTTTTACCATCTGACCTTTACCAAAAAATCCAAGATCTCCACCAACTTTACTACTACTGCAATCACTAAATTCTTGAGCAAGTTTACTAAAATCTTTACCACTAATAACTTTATTCATAATATCTGTAATTTCAAGAAATATTTTCTTTTTAGTTTCTTTACTTGCTTTAATACTGCGGTTTATCATTCCAAGTTTATCCATTTCCGGTCGAAGTGGAAATGAATCAATTTTTTCATCATAATATTCTTCAATTTCAGCTTCTGTAATATGAATTTTACTCTTAATTTCTTTTTGAATTATTTGATCTTTTAATCGTTGTTCAGTAAGACCCTTTTCATAGAATTTTCTTAATTCAAACATGTTTAAATTACTTTTTTGCAATTCTTTTCTAAAATCTGACTCAGAAGGATATTTTTCAATCATTGATTTTATTTGTTTATCAGCAAGTGATTTTATTTTTATTTCATCAACTACAAATTCTTCATCTTTAGCTTTTTGAACAATTAATTTTGATTCAATCATTTGGTTTAAAACATCAAGATTTGTAATATTTGGAGTCAACATACCAGAACCTTTCATTTGAATCATTTGATTTTTTAAATCACTCTCAAGAATAATTTCTCTACCAACACGAGCAATTATTTTATCTAATATTTCTGAAAATAAATTATTATAAGATATAACAATTATAAATAGAATTAATACTTTTCTTATATTTTTCATTTTTTTTACCTCTAAATTGAAATTGATATTGTAGATTTACTTTTTACTTCTTTGAGCAAACTATCATAAATTTGTTCTTTTTTTTTTTGAATAAGAATTGTATTGATAATATCTTTTACTTCATCAAAATTCTTTTCAACCTTTCTTTTTCTTGTTTCATAATATCGTATAATATAATATCCGTTATTATCTTCAACTACTATTTGTTGCCATTTTTTTACTTTGAGTAATTTATTAAATGCTTTATTACCAAGTTGTTTGCGAGTTTGAAATCCAATCCATCCTCCACTTTTTCCAATTTTTTCTTTTGAATATTCCTTTGCAGCATCGACAAATTTCATTCCATCTTTCAAAGCATTTAATACATTTTCAAGTACTTCTTTTTTCTTTAAATATATTCTCTGGATTTTAAATTCATTTTCTTCTTTTTGATATTTACTTTTATGTAATCTATAATATTCAAAAAGTTCTTTTTCTGATGTTTTTACTTCTGATATTTTTTGAGAAATTAAAGCATTGGTTTTAATTTTCATTATAGCTGATTTAATGCGTGATTTAATAACAGGTGAATCTGAGAATTTTAATAAATCAGATTCTTGACTAAGAACAGTTAAATTAATCCATTCATTAACAAATTTTCTTTTCTTTTCTATTGTAATATTTTTCCATTCTTCTTCAGTAAAATTTCCCTTTAATTCATTCAAAGTTAATTTTGAGTCATTTACTTGAGCAATAATTACTTCGTTAATTGTTTCCTTTTTTTCATTTTTACAACCAAAAATAGCAAATATGAATAAAAGTAATATTAGAATATTTTTTTTCATTTTTCCTCTCGTATTAGTTTTGGTTTAATCCATAAAAATTGGAATTGTAAAAGTAATATTCAATTCCGGTTTCTTTCCGATTCCAGCTGTATCATCATAGAATTTTAAAAACTGAAAATCTTTATTTTCATTCAAGGATTTAATTAAAAATCCATAATTATTTTTATATTCATTACCATCACTATCAATATATTCACTTACAATTGCTTGTACAAAAGAAGTAACATTGATAGTAATATATTCTAAATCTGTTTGTGATATTGATTCAGAATTATCACTAAAATATCTGTAAACAATATCGTCATCTTCATTTTGCAATGGTAAAGAAGGATTATCTTTTAGTAATATATACGACCAACAACTTGATTCTGTTCGCGGATGAATAGACTCTTCCATATTTATATATAATTTAAGTTCTGCTTTATTTATATTTGCTTTTCTTACTTGAGAAGAATCATAAAAAATTTCTTCTATTTCTAAATCAGTTTCTTGTGCTATTCTCAAAAAAGTACTATCAGATAAATCAAATTTTATAACCATTCTTGTTGGAGAAAGGTCTGTCAAAATTAATTCTTCTTTTTTTTCAAAATTGTAATTAGTATTTGAAATAAAAGTGTCATAAAAAGTTATTCCTGAATATTCTAAAATATCATCAGATCCATTTATTTTATACGAAAATGAAATTGTTGGTGAATAATTTGTATATTCTGAAGATTTAACTTCAATAAATTTATCAATATTATCAGAAAATAAAATTAATCCAAAATTTTCATCACTATTAGAACACCATTTTTCAATAAATGATTCTGGAATTGGAATTAATAAAGAATCATCTGTAGTAACCTCAAATTCCCAACTGTCTTCTAATTCAAAACTTCCACCTGCTAAACTCCACATTGAAGTATCGTTATCTGTTTTTTCCCAAGTAACATAAGATTCTATCCATTCTTGAGTTATTAATCCAATTTTGAATTTCAAGTTTTCGCACAAATTTTTATCTTTTTCATAACCTTCTTTGAAATTAGTATAAATTTTCAAAATAGGAGTTGATTCTATAGAAATACTATCTGTAGGAAATTCTGTACTTTTAAATAAAGCTCGTGATTGAACTTTTCCAAAATTTCCAATCATAATTTTATCATTTGCTGAATTATATTTAATACTATCTTCATAAGAATAGAATTCTAACAATTCAGTATTTTTAATTTCAATTACTTTTGAATTTTCGTCTTCATAACCGGTTGTATTCTTTTTTTGAGTACAACTAATTACTATTAAAACAGTGGATAAAATTAGTAAAAATCTTCTTATCATAATAACCTCTATTAATATTTTTTTTAATAACTTATAAATATAGTAGTAATAGTAGGGTTTGTGTATATGGGTATAACCCTCTATATTAACACTTAACTCTTTTTTTTATTTGATGTTACAAAAAATGAGTTTTAGTGGACAATTTGTGAAAATAATGTTAATAAAAATCTCTTTATACACTTGTGTCATTTTTGGATAATTTTAATTTCACTTATCAACAATTATTGACATATGTTGATGTGTATAAGTGGATAACTTGTATATTCTTAGAATTTTCATTATTTTTTTTCGTTAACCTTTGATGTTTTTTATTAGAGTTTCAATTTGAATTCTAAATTTATTATCATTTCTAAATTGATTATCTATTGTTTTTTTTGCGTGTAAAACAGTTGTATGGTCTTTTCGTTTATAATATAAAGCAATTTCTTTAAGTGAAATTTGTGGAATTAACAAATTTGAAAGGTACATTGCGATTTGTCTTGGAAAAGCAATATTTTTTTTCCTCGTTTTATCGAAAATTTGTGCAGGTGTTATATTATATGCGTTACAAACTTTTTGTAAAATAGTATTAAGGTTGATTTCTCTTACTTTATCAGAAATAATATCCATCAAAATTTCTTGTGCCATATCTGTTGTTATATCTAAAGTTGCAAGATTATTATAAGATGCATAAGCAAGTATCCTTATTAATGATCCTTCTAATGTTCTAATATTACTTGAAATATGTTCAGAAATAAATTCAATAACAGATTCTCTTAAAATGATATTTTCTGTGTCTGCTTTTTTCTTTAAAATAGCCATTCTGGTTTCGAGATCTGGACTTTTAAGATCGGCAAGAAGTCCCCATTCGAAGCGAGTTACAAGTCTTTTTTCTAAACCTTGAATATCTTTTGGTGCCCGATCACTTGTCATAACTATTTGTTTTTTACTATTATAAAGAGCATTAAATGTATGAAAGAATTCTTCTTGTGTACCTTCTTTTTTGGCTAAAAAATGAATATCGTCAATCAGAAGAAGATCAATTTTTCGATATTTATCTTTAAATTTTGACATTGAATTTGTACGAAGAGAATTTATCATTTCATTTGTAAATTCTTCAGCAGCTGTATAATATACATTCAGATTTGTTTTTTCTTCAATTGCAAAATGTCCAATCGCTTGCATCAAATGAGTTTTACCCATACCTGACTCTCCATAAATAAATAATGGATTATAAGTTGTACCCGGAGATTCAGCAACAGCCATTGATGCAGAATGAGCAAAATTATTACTTTTACCAACAACAAATTCTTCAAAAGTATATTTTTGATTCAATTTTGGTTGCAATGAAGAATAATTTCTTTTTTCAGTAAAAGCGTCAATTTTAGTTTTTTCTCGAATAACCGGTTTACTTGTAAATCTTATTAAATATTTTTTTTGGTATAATCCGTAAGAAATTTCAGATAAGAGAATAGTATAATTTTGATTTAAGTAATCAGCAGCAAATTTTGTTGGAACTTTAATAGTTAAATTATCACTTTCGATCATTATCAATTGAGTTTCACTAAACCATGTTTTAAAACTTTGCTCATTAATATGTTCTTCTAATTTATCTAATATGTTATTCCAAATATCTTGATCCATATATAATCCTTAAAAATAATATTTTTTTATACACATAATTATCCACAATGAAAACTAAAATGAAAAACATAGTTAATTGTAAATATAAGAATAAGATAAAGTAGTTATCTTGTTCTGTTTATAAAAAGTTATTCACTTTTCTTATAAACATAATTCACATGTAAATTTCATCAAAATTTGAACCTCTCTTTTATTTGTCAAGTGACAAAAATTGAAATATTTTAATAAAGAGAATTTTATAACTTATTTGTTTATATACATTTAATATATAGAATTTAAAAGACTCGTATTTAAAAAAAAAAGGTTAAATTATTAATAATAAAAGAGATATAAGATTTAATCAATTGTATTTTTTTTATAATATAACCAATAATAAAAATGAATGTAA
This sequence comes from Candidatus Cloacimonadota bacterium, assembly GCA_029934195.1. Taxonomy (GTDB): domain Bacteria; phylum Cloacimonadota; class Cloacimonadia; order Cloacimonadales; family JAOZMQ01; genus JAOZMQ01. Next base: position 14,499 of record JAOZMQ010000002.1, read on the forward strand.
TTATCTGAAAATTAAAAACTTCATAAAAAAAAATATTTTTATTATTCTTCAAATAAATATTTTTAATAATATTTTACTATAACTTTTTGATAATAATTACAGATAATTAATAATGAAATACTTATGTTTGTGGGATTTTTAATTAATCTTTTATTTATTATTGTATAAAAAAGAAATAGAAATAATATTAGATAAGATTCTATATGTGAGAATGTTACAAAATTTTAGGTGGATATTAATAAATTAAACAATAATACATTATTTAAAAACAAGTTTATATTTGACAAAAAAGACTGAATAAAGATGTTACCTATCAAAAAAAAATGAATACTTTGAGCCCATTATTAAAAACTGAAAAGTGTAAAATTATAGAGACAAGTAAATAATTTTTAGCATTAATATTTTTTTAGAATGACTTATATTATTTATTGAAAAAATGGAGAATAAAATGTTAGATAAAAAGAACAGAAAACATATAAAGAGATGTAAATCTTGTGCATCTGAAATTGGTGAATATGATATTTTTTGTAAAAAATGTGGTGAAGATGCAAAGATTATAAAAAAATATTTTTCAGCAAAGATAAATATAAAAGAATCTTGGGAAATCTTTAAAGAAATTAAAAGTAGTTTCTATTCTTTATCGATATTTTATATTTTAGGGATTTTGCTTCCTTTGAGTATAGTTGTATTTTTCACTTACGATAATTATTGGTTATTAAATTTTTCAATGATGTTAGTATTTCCTTTTGCGATGATACCATTTTCTTTTGAAGATAAAATTTTGAATGGAAGTGCAAAAATTAAAGATTATTTTATAAATTTGAAATTTTATCCAAAATTTTTCGGTTTTACTTTTGTAAATATTTTTTACTTTTTTATTTTAAAATTGATTTGTACTGGAGAACCATTTTTTATAGTAGCGAATGACCCTATTTTACATTTAGTGAGATCTGTAATGATTTTTTATTGGATTGCAATAATCTTACCTGTACCATCTCTGATTATACGTAACAATGTAAATTTTTTAAAAGCATTTTATATAGCTTATAAAGTTGCTGAAACAAGATGGCAACAATATTTTATCTCAATGTTTTTACTATTAATAAATTTTATAGGTTTATTAATAGCTGGTTTAGGTTTAGTTGTAACAATTCCGTTTAGTTTTTTTCTGTTGTCTTATTATGAAAAAAAATTGTATGATTGTAAACAATTTGAAAAATATTTAAAATAAAAAATAAATTTATAGATATAACTAATGAAACAACAACGATTTAAACCTTTGGAATTCTCCATAAAGAATCTTTAGAATTATACAATTATACAGATAATATTTTGTATTAAGGTTGGTTAATAATGAAAACTTTTAAAGAAGTTATTCCTTTTCTAAAAAGAAATATATATTTAATAATTATTGGAATTTTATTGATTATTATTGTTGATTTAGTACAATTAGAAGTACCAAGAATAATTCAAGAAGCAATTGATGGTCTTTCAAATGATGGATTTACAAAAAATAATTTAAAAAATTCAGCATTGTTAATTTTAGGATTAACAGTTTTTATGACCACTTTACGTTTTTTTTGGAGATTAACACTATTAGGATCAGCATGGACAATCGATAGAGATTTAAGAAAAAAATATTACAATCATTTGATGTATCTTTCTTCAAATTTTTTTAATAAACAAAAGACTGGCGATCTCATGGCTTATGCTACAAACGATATGAATGCTATCAGAATGTTGATTGGTTTTGGGTTTGTAACCGGAGTTGATATAATTTTTCTTTCAATTATGACTATAAGAAAAATGATTATAATTGATTCTAAATTGACTTTATTTGCAATTATACCGCTTCCATTATTATCTTTAATTATAATGATTCTTGGAAAAAGAATTCATAAGAAATTTAATAAAGTACAAAAAACATTTTCAAATCTTTCTGGAATTGTTCAAGAAAGTATTTCTGGAATAAGAGTTGTTAAAGCATTTGTTCAAGAAGAAAAAGAATTAGAAAAAGTATCATCTTCTGCATATGATTATGTTAAAGAAAATATTGATTTAGTAAAAATTAATGCTATTTTTCACCCATCATTTATGTTAATTATCGGTTTTAGTATGCTCATTGTTCTTGTATATGGGGGAGAAGCGACCATTGTTGGAAAAATTACAATGGGACAATTTATTGCTTTTTTTCAATATCTTGGAATGTTTATTTGGCCAATGATTGCAATTGGTTGGGTGGTAAATTTATATCAAAGAGGAACAGTTTCTTTAAAAAGATTGAATAAAATATTTGCAATAAAATCTGAAATAAATGATGATAATGCTGATTTTTCTCTAACAAAAATAAATGGAAAAATTAATATTAAAAATTTAAAATTTAAATATAAAGAAGATTCTCCAAATATCTTTAATGGAATTAATCTTGAAATAAAAGAAAATGAAACTCTGGCAATTGTTGGTAAAACCGGTTGTGGAAAAAGTACAATCATTGATTTATTAACAAGAGTTTACAATCCTCCTAAAAATTCAATTTTCCTTGATGATAAAGATATTTATGATTTTCCATTACAAATTTTGCGAGAAAATCTTGTTATGGTTCCACAAGATATTTTTCTTTTTTCAGATACTATTGCAGGAAATATTAGTTTAGGTTATCCAAATGCTGATAGAAAATTAATAGAAGATGTTGCAAAAAAAGCAGAAGTTTATGAAGATATAATGGAATTTGAAAATGGTTTTGATACTATAATTGGTGAAAGAGGAGTTACGCTTTCAGGTGGACAAAAACAAAGAATTGCAATTGCAAGAGCTTTTTTAAAAAATCCTAAAATCTTAATTTTAGATGATTCTTTATCAGCAATTGATACAAAGACAGAGACGAGAATATTAAAAAATCTTATTGATTTAAGAGAAAATAAAACAACAATAATTATTGCTCATAGAATTTCTTCAATACAACATGCAAATAATATTATAGTTATTGGTGATGGAAAAATTATTGAAAAAGGGAACCATACAGATTTATTAGAATTAAATGGAATTTATAGAGATTTATTTGAGAAACAACAAATTGAAGAGAAAATAAAGGAAATATAATGCATCAAAATTTATCGAGTGTAGAAGATAAAGCTAATGGAAAAATATTAGATTTCGAATTAATGAAAAGATTGGTTAAATATCTAAAACCATATATTAAATATGTAATTATATCATTTTTATTATTATTATTAGTTTCAGGTACAGTTTTAATAAGACCTTTTATTTCAAAATATACAGTTGATAATTTTATTGTTTCTGATAAAAATGCTATTAGATTTAATGATAAAGAGAAATTTGAAAATTTTATTAAAAATCACAAAGAAATAAATTTTACTAAATATGAAATGGAAAATAAATACTATCTTATTTTTTCAAATAGTAAAATGAGAATGATAAAAAAAAGTACTTTAAATGAAGTACTTGAAGTAAATAAATTTTTCAATAAGATACAGTTAATTAAAAAGAATAACACTAATCTTGAAATTTTAAAAGATTTATTATATGAAGAATTATCTGATGAATTAATTCTATTAGAACAAAAAAATCTTGAAAAATGGAGAAAAGAAGGAATTTTATCTGTCAAAGAGATTAAAATTCTCAGAAAAAACGATATTTTCAATCTAAAAATATTTGGATTAATATTTTTTGGATTAATTTTTATAGAATTTATAGCAACTTATTTCCAAATTTACTTTATAAATTATGCTTCACAACATGCAATGTTTGATTTAAGAAAGGATATTTTTAGTCATGTTTCCAAAATGCCGCTATCTTTTTTTGATAAAAATCCAGTAGGAAAACTTGTTACAAGAATTACAAATGATGTTAGAACTCTTGATGAAATGTTGAGCAATGGTTTAATTTCTTTAATACAACAATTCTTTATTTTATTTGGAATAATTATAGTTTTGCTTATTGTAAATTGGAGACTTGCTTTGGTAGCATTTTCTGTTCTTCCATTTGTAACACTTTTATTTGTTCTTTTTATTAAAAAAACTCGAATAATTTATCGTGAAGTAAGAAAACGTGTTGCAAAAATAAATACTGCATTTTCAGAAGATATTTCAGGTGTAAAAATCATTCAATTATTTAATCAAATTGAACGTAAAACAAAAAAATTCTCTGAAATAAATAGAGATTATTACAAAACTTCTTTGAAACAATTAAGATTATTTGCTTTTTTTAGACCGCTAATTAATTCAACACGTCGAATTGGAGGTGCTTTAATTTTGTGGTACGGAGGAGGTCAAATACTTGAGAATGTAATGTCATTTGGAACTTTTATATTCTTTACAAGTAATCTTGATATGTTTTTTGAACCTATAAATAGATTAAGTGAACAATTTAATATTTTGCAAGCAGCAATGTCCGGTATTGAAAGAATTTTTAATCTTACTGATAAAAAACCGGAAGATTATCGAAAAGAGAAAATCGGAAATACTAAAATAAAAGGTGAAATTGAATTTAAAAATCTTACAATGAGATATAATAAAAATGGAGATATTTTAAAGAATGTATCATTTAAAATTAAAGCAGGAGAAAAAGTTGCTTTGGTTGGTCATACAGGATCTGGTAAAACTTCTATTATTAGTTTATTGGCTGGAATGTATTCTTTTCAGAAAGGAAGTATTAAGATTGATGGAAAAGAGTTAAAAGATTATTCTTTGGAAAATATTAGAAGAAGTATTGGAATTGTTCAACAGGATGTTTTTTTATTTTCCGGAACTATTAAAGATAATATTGTTTTATCTAACAAAAATATTTCTGATGATGAAATGAAGAAAGTTGCCAAATATGTAAATGTTGATAAATTTATTGATAAACTACCGGAAAAATATTTAGAACCGGTTATGGAAAGAGGTGCAACATTTTCTGTAGGACAAAGACAATTAATAGCTTTTGCGAGAGTTTTAGCATATAACCCTTCAATTTTTGTTTTAGATGAAGCAACCTCCAATATTGACACTGATACCGAATTATTGATTCAAGATGCTTTACAAAAACTTATGGAAAATAGAACTTCAATAATTATTGCCCATAGATTATCTACAATTCAACATGTTGATAGAATAATTGTACTTCATAAAGGAGAAATAAAAGAAATTGGAACACATCAAGAACTTCTTAAAAATAAAGGTTTATATTATGACCTTTACAGATTACAATACACATAAAGAATTATGAAAAAAATATTTATTTTCTTGGTAATTTTCATTGTTGTAATCAGTTGTGGAAAAAAAAATGAGATAAAAAATGCTTCATTTGATGATTCAACAAAAGTTGATGCTATAGATTCTTTAATTGATTCTATCATCACGAAAAAATTAGAATTGAATCAGCCGATTATGTTAGATGAAATTGTAATGAATGATAGTGTTAATAGTAAAAAGTTATCCAAAACAAATAATATTTCCAAAGATTATGTAAAAGGTCTTTATTTAAGTGCTTATACTATTGTTTCAAAAAGATCCAAAACTATCATTGATAGTGCGTATTTAGCAGGAATAAATACAATAATTTTTGATTTGAAAAATATGAATGGTGATGTTTTTATTGATCTTCCGGATTCATTGGATTTTCTTAATCATAATGAAATCAGAATTGTCGATATTGATAAAATTGTTAAAAAAATTCATAGTTACGATATGAAAGCAGTTGCAAGAATTGTAATGTTTCATGATCAATATATTGCTGGAAATGATTTTGATATGCGTCCTCAAAATATAAATGGTGGTGTTTGGGTTGAAAGTAAAAGGAAAAAACCTTCTTGGTTAGATTCATCAAATCCATTTGTACAAAATGATTTATTGAAAATTATTAAACTTGTTGCTGAAACTTCTATAGATGAAATTCAAATGGATTATGTACGATTTCCAACACAAGGAAATTTAAGTGAAGCTCAGTTTTATTTTCAAAAACAAGATGAAATAAATTCTTATAATGACTCTTTATATATTAAACGAAATAAATATGATGTAATAAAAGAGTTTGTAAAGAGAGCTCATAATATTTGTAGTAAATATCAAGTAAAATTAACTGCAGATGTTTTTGCAATAGTTGCTTGGCAAAGAAAAATTGATTATAAAAATACGGGTCAAAAGCTTGAATTGATGACAGATTATCTTGATATGATTCATCCTATGATTTATCCATCACATTTTGTATCAAATTTCAATCATCGAGATAATGTGGAAAATGAGCCATATCAAATTTTGTATCAAGGAACAAAATTGACAGTGAAACATTCAAATAAAAAATGTAAAGTGGTTCCATATATTCAGGCTTTCAATTGGAAATCTAATTATAAAAAAGAATATTTATTTGCTCAAATTGATGCAATAAAAAATTCTGGTGGTGATGGATATATTTTATGGAATGCTCAAAATAGATATTTAGAAACTTTAAGTTGGATTATTGAGAAAAAAAAAGGGGATTAATCCCCTAAAAATTATTTTGCTAAATCAGCTTTATATTGTTTAAATTTTGTTGCGACCTTACTATTTGATAAACCAATTATTTGAGCTGCAAGAAGTGCTGAATTTTTTGCTCCATCAATAGCAACTGTTGCTACTGGAACACCTGTTGGCATTTGTACAATTGATAGAAGAGCATCTTCTCCAGATAAATTTGGTCCTTTCAAAGGAACACCAATTACAGGTAAAACTGTGTGTGAAGCGAGAACTCCAGGTAAATGTGCAGCCATTCCGGCAGCTGCAATAATAACTTTAATACCATCTTTTTCCGCATCTTTTGCTAATTTTGCAGTTTGTATTGGTTTTCTATGCGCAGATGAAATATAGAAATCGTATTCAATTTCCATTAATTCCAAAAACTCTTTAATTTTTTCTCCATGAATAATATCTGACTTACTTCCAAGTATAACTCTTACTAAAGGCATTTTTTCTCCATTTTGGGATAATTTTGTCTAATAAACCCAATTTGATTTTTTTTAATAATTTCTTGTTAAAATTTCTGAAATTTCTTCTTGTGTAGTTGCATTTCTTAAATCATTTAAATTTTTTTTATTCATTAATAATTTTGATAGGTAAGATAATGAGAATAAATGTTGTTTGTCATTATGAAGTAATAACATAAAAAACAAAGTAATAGGTTGGTTATCAGGTGAATCAAATTCAACAGGTTCAATTGTTTTTCCAAAAAGAATAGCAGGTTTTTTAATTTTTGATGGATGCATGTGTCGAGGATGTAAAAAAACAACACCATTACCAACAGCAGTTGAAATTAATTCTTCTCGTGCAATAATTACTTCATATAACCAGCGATGGTCACGCACAATTTTTAATGATTTTGCAAATTTAGACAATCTTGCAATTGCTTCATATTTGTTTTCAGCTTCAATATCAAAAGTAACATAAGAAGGGTCAAAATAATCATTAAAACGACAAATGGTTCTTTTTAATGCAAACTGTTCTTCTTCATGTGAATTGAGATTTTCTATCCATTCATCAATTTCATTTTTATCTATTTTTTTTGTTCTTCCACTGGTCACTAAATTCAGTATTCCAGAATTGAGCATTTCTTCAAGAACCTTTTTGTTAATCTTCAAATAGGTAATTGCTTCTTTTTTAGTTATCAGCTTTTTCTTTTCCATCTTAATTAACCTCTTTTGTTTTTTTTATATTTTGTGATTTAAAGGATTTTTTGTCAAGTATAAGAAGTAATTTCTTGACAGTATATAAGTATAAAATAGTTGCACATATATGAAAAAGCAAATTTTTATATTATATTGGATTGTTTTTAGTGTTATTGGTTGTACATATTCTGTTTATATGTCATCGTTTCCTCATTTAAAAACCATTAGGATAATGACTTTTGATAATGAAACTTTAGAGTATGGAATTGAAGAAGAATTGCATAATGATTTAGTAAATAGATTTCAAAAAGGAAATTTATTGAAAAATGTAGAGTTATCGCCTGATTGTCAATTGGAAGGAACTATAATTTCATATAAAAAGGAAATCAAAGATTATAACTCAGGTATTATTGATTATGAATTAGTAGTAAAATTTAGTGTAATATTGACAGATTTAGTAAAAAATAAAGAAATTTTAAAAAAGGAAAATATCCAAATTAAAAAAATATTTTTGAGTGAATCTTCTGAAAATTCAGAATCATCAACTGCTGTATTAACAGAAGATGAAGCATTGAAAGAAATTTTTGAAGATTTATATAAAAAAATTATGGAAGAATCATTTGAATCTTGGTAGAAAATTATGAAAAAAGAAATAAGAATTAATAAGTATTTAGCTCAATGTAATCTTGGTTCAAGAAGAAAAGTTGAAGAATTTATTACAAATGGAGTTATTTATGTTAATGGAAAAATTTGTAAAGATCTCTCTTGCAAAATTGACCCTGAAAATGATGAAGTAAAATATAAGAATAAAATTATTAGCAATGAAGAAGAAAAATTCTATTTGATGTTGAATAAACCAAAAGGATATTTGGTTACTGCCAAAGATGATTTTTCAAGGAAAACCGTTTTTGAATTATTACCGGATTTTGGAGTTAGATTATTTTCAATTGGTAGGTTAGATTACCAAACGGAAGGATTGTTATTGTTAACAAATGATGGTGATTTTGCTAATAAGATTATTCATCCGAAATATAAATTACCAAAAGTTTATAAAGTGACAATTAAAGGTAAAATTTCTGAAGAAAATATTATTAAATTACAAAAAGGTGTGAAGATTGAAGGGAAGATGACTCAACCTGCAAAAGTTTTTATTAAAAAGGAAAATCAAGGTTCTACTGTTTTGAGAATGACAATATTTGAAGGAATGAAACGGCAAATCAGGTATATGATAAAAGCTGTTGGTAGTGAAGTTTTAGATTTGAAAAGATTGCAAATCGGAAACGTTCGTCTAACAAAATTGCCTGTTGGAATGTGGAGACAATTAAAACCGTCAGAAATCATTTCTTTAAGAAATTTTAAACCAAAACATACAGTATTATCTGATAGATTTAAAAAAGAGGAAAAATGAAAATTGGATTAATTGGATTACAAAATTCAGGAAAAACAACAATATTTAACGCTTTGACAAATTCTAATATTGAAGTGACTTCATATTCTTCAATGCAAAATGAAATGAATATGGCAGTTGTAGAAGTTTTAGATGAGAGAATAAATAAATTAACAGAAATGTATAAACCCAAAAAAACAATTTTTGCACATATTGATTATGTTGATTTTGGAGGTTTTTCAGAAGGTGCTGCAAAATCAGGATTATTTTCTCCGGAATTAATGGGAGTAATAAAAACTACAGATGCTTTGGCAGTTGTTGTTAGAAATTTTGACGATGAAATAATTTCTCAATCTCAAGGTAAACCTAATCCTCAAAACGATATAGATCAAATAGATAGCGAACTTATTATCTCTGATTTAATTGTTGCTGAAAAAAGATTAGAAAAATTACTTCTTAGTTATAAAAGAGGAATAAAAACAGCATCGCTTCAAATAGAAGAGAAAGCTTTGAGGAAAATAATTGATGCTCTAAATGAAACGATTCCAATCAGAGATATTGATCTTACAAGTGATGAAGAGAAGTCTGTTAGAGGTTTTCAGTTTTTAAGTCAGAAACCTATTATGATAATTGTAAATTCAAGTGAAGATAGCGTTAACACTCAAGCGGAATTGATTGAATCTTTATCAAAAAACTATAGTGTTATAGAATTTGCCGGAAAATTTGAAATGGAATTAGTTAATCTTTCGGAAGAAGATAAAGAAATGTTTATGGAAGATATGGGAATTACAGAATCTGCCAAAGCAAGGCTCACAAAGTTTTCTTATGATTTATTAGGTTATTTGAGTTTTTTTACCGTTGGAACAGATGAAGTGCGAGCTTGGACAATTGTTAATGGAAATAATGCGGTTGAAGCTGCTGGTAAAATTCACAGCGATTTAGCACGTGGATTTATCAGAGCTGAATGTTTTTCTTACAATGATTTAATGGTTTGTGGTTCAGAAAGAGTTTTACGGGAGAAGGGTCTTTTTAAATTAGAAGGTAAAGATTATAAAGTAAAAGATGGTGATATTTTGAATATTAGGTTTAATGTGTAATGGCAGAAAAAAGAAAAAAAGCAAAAAAAAGGAATTCTAAAAAAGTAGAAAGTAATTTATCTTCTATTATTAATTCAATTTTTTTGATGTTTTTGTCTTTATTGTTATTTGTTTCATTGCTTGTTAGTAATGAAAACCTTGAAAATGATTTTAATGTTTTACAAAATAGTAATTTAACTTTTTTTAAAATTATAAGTTTAGATTTTCCTGAAGTCTCTAATCCAATAGGACCTTTTGGTGTTTTTTTTGGATATTCTTTATATCTTTTTATTGGAAAATTTTTTTCATTATTATTCCTATTTGGGTTGTTGGTGTATTGTTTTTTCTCAATATTTTATAAAAATCGTATAGACTTAAAATTAAAAACTATTAGTTTTATTATTTTTTCTTTTTTTTTGAATCTTTCTTTATTAACTTCTCAAAAGTTTTATGACTCAAATAATGGTTGGTTATTAAAAAAGATTTTTAATTTTTTAGATAGTATTTTCAATCATACTGGAACTTTGATTTTGTCATCAGCGTTTTGTATTTTAAGTTTATTAGTTTTATTTGAAATTGAAAATGTAAAAAATTTTATAGTAATGGTTTTTAATATGATTTTCGGTGGAATTATTTCATTATTAAGAATTGCTTTCAGAATAAAGAAAAAAGAAGTGAAGAAAAATCATAACAATAAATCAAAAAGAAATTTACCGGAGCTTTCAGATTTTACAGAGTATGAAGAAGTTTCTGAAAAAAGTGAACCAACAATTATTGATCACGCTTTAATTGGTAGCAAAAATGAAATACAATCCAATAAACAGGAAATTATTAAGAATACTAAAGATAATATTAAAAAGGAAACAGTCCTCCCTGAACCTGAAATTGTGGAGCCAATGTTTGAATTTTATGTAAAACCTGATATTAATACTTTTTTATCCTCTCCAATTAAACTTTCAAAGAAAGATAGAGAAGAAACAGAAGAAGGAATTAAACAAATTAGTGCAATTTTGAGAGATAAATTAGCAGAATTTGGTGTTGATTCAAACGTAAAAAATGTAAATATTGGACCCATTATTACACAATACGAAATTGAACCGGCTCCAGGTATCAAGGTGAGTAAATTTCAATCTTTATCTGATGATTTAGCTTTAGCAATAAAAGCAAAGAGTATTAGAGTTCAAGCACCGATACCGGGAAGAGGGTTAATTGGAATAGAAGTTCCAAATGTAAACAAAGATATAATTTATCTCAAAGATATTCTTCTTTCTGATGTAATGAAAAATGATAAATCAGCAATTGCAATTGGTCTCGGTAAAGATATTGCTGGTAATCCTGTGATTTCAAATTTGGCTAAAATGCCACATTTACTTATTGCAGGAGCTACAGGAGCTGGGAAAAGTGTTTGTATAAATACTCTAATAAACAGCATCTTGTTATTAAAAACACCTGACGAAGTAAGAATGGTTTTAATTGACCCTAAACGTATTGAATTATCTGGTTATGAAGGTATTCCGCATTTAATACAAAATGTTGTAACAGATCCAGATGATGCTTTTGCTGCCCTAAATTGGGGGGTAAAAGAAATGGAAAGAAGATATTCTCTTTTACAAAAATATAAAGTTAGAGATTTAATCGGATACAATCAAAAAGTCAATAAACTGAAAGAAAGTGAGCCGGAATTAGAAGATATTGTTTTACCATATATTGTAATAATTGTAGATGAGTTTGCAGATTTAATTATGACAGCGGGAAAAGAAGTTGAAGTGCCTATTACAAGATTAGCACAAATGGCTCGTGCTATTGGTATTCATCTTATTTTGGCAACACAACGTCCTTCAACAAAGGTTATAACCGGTGTTATTAAAGCTAATTTTCCTTCAAGGATAGCTTTTCAGGTGTCATCAAAAATTGATTCCAGAGTAATTCTCGATTCAAATGGGGCGGAGGCTTTATTGGGTCGTGGTGATATGTTATTTTTACCACCGGGAATGGCTATTCCGCAAAGAATACATGGTGCTTTTATGTCTGATGATGAAATTGAAAATCTCATTGAATATCTTAAATTGCAACCAAAACCGGAATATCAAATCGAAATGATTGAATCAGAAGAAACTGATATCGCTTCATTTGATTATGATGATGAATTGTTTCCTGATGCTGCTCGTGCTGTAGTTACATCAAATACAGCTTCAGTTTCAATGCTACAAAGACATTTTAAAATAGGTTATGCAAGAGCAGGAAGACTAATTGATTTATTAGAAAAATCAGGGATTGTAGGACCACATGTTGGTAGTAAAGCAAGAGAAGTTTTATCAACTGTCGAAGATTTAAAGGTTTATGGGTTTTGGAATGAATAAAATATTAGTGTTTTTTGCGGTTATTCAAACAATAAGTTGTTCTCTTTTTTCAAATGAAAGTGATTTATTGATAAAAAAAATGTTTTCAAGATACGAAGATATTAATACCTTTAAAGCTGATTTTGAACAATATAATTATTGGAGTGAAATCCAAATTGAGAAAAAATCTATAGGTGTAATTATTTATAATGAAAAAAAAATGTTGTTAAAATATTCAGATCCGGAAGGTCAATTATTGTTAATTGATAATAGAAAACTAACAATGTATGATGCAAAATCAGAACAGGCGATAATCACCAATATAAAAGATATTGTTTCAGAAATGAAACCAATAAAAATTATTCAATATTATGCAAAAAATGCAAAATTTTCTTTAGATAAAACAAATAATCAAAATTTAATTGTGTTAGATATTATAAATGATGAATTTATAAGTAAAATAGAAGTGACACTTTCTGATGATTTTATTATAGAAAAATTAAAGTATTATGATTTAGAAAATAACACTGTTTTATACGAATTTAGTAATATTCGAATTAATTGTAAAATTATGGAAGATATTTTTGATGTTAATTTGCCAGAAAACACATCAATAATTGATAATAGGAGATAATAATTATGATTGCAGTAATTATGGCTGGAGGAATAGGAACTCGATTTTGGCCTTTAAGTCGAATAAAAAAACCAAAACAATATTTGAAAATTGTGTCAGAAAAATCAATGATTAGAATGACTGTTGACCGTCTATTAAATAAAATATCAATAAAAGATATTTATGTTGTTACTTCGTTAGCACAAGTTGAATTAGTAATAAGGGAGATTCCGGAACTTTCAGAGAAAAATATAATATTGGAACCTTTTGGAAGAAATACAGCTCCTTGTATAGCGTTAAGTGCACTCTATTTATCAAGATTATATAAAAGTGATGAATTAATGTTTGTACTTCCTGCTGATCATTTAATTGAAAATGAAGATAAGTTTATAGAATATTTAGAACGAGCAATTGTAGCTGCGGAAGATAAAAATTTAGTAACATTTGGTATTGAACCAGATTATCCTGCAACCGGTTATGGTTATATTGAAGCTTCAGAAGAAGAGAAATATTATAAAATGTTTAACGTGAAACAATTTAAAGAAAAACCTAATTATGAAACAGCAAAGAAATTTATTGATGCTGGAAATTTTTTCTGGAATAGTGGAATGTTCTTATGGAGAATAGATGTTATTTTAGGAAATTTTAAAAACTTACTACCTAAAGTTTCACAATTACTTGAAAAGATTTCCAATAAATGGGAAAATGAAATTGTTGATATTAGTGCTGAATACGAACAAATGCCAAAAATTCCAATTGATATTGGTATTATGGAACAAGCTGAAAAAAGAATTGTCGTTCCTGTAAAATTTGGCTGGAGTGATGTCGGTGGATGGAAAGCTCTTTATGATATTTCTGAAAAAGATGAAAACCAAAATGTTATACCTGTTAATTGCACAGAAATTAATTCAAAAAATTGTTTAGTGATTTCTGATAAAAAGGTTTCTTTAATTGATATTGATGATTTAATAATTGTTGATACTAAAGATGCTTTACTAATTTCCCGAAAAAATAGTTCTGAAAAAGTGAAAACGATTGTAGATTTATTGAAAAAAAACAATGAAAAAAGGTATTTGTAAAAAAGAAAGCTTTCAAATATGTGTTTGATTGCAAATAAAAAATATTTTAAGGTTAAAACTAATCTTAGAGAAATTTTGGTGAATTTGGTTAGTTATTGGCTTTTTTCTAATTTTAATGATAATTAATAATGTTTTCCAATAAAAAAAACTGATTGTTGATAATAAAAGGAGTGATTTTGAGAACAGATGTTTATGAAAAAATGTTGAGTATAAAAAAAAATGGAGCAGGATATTTCTGTCTAATTGATCCAGATAAACAAAGTATCTCAAATTCTGTAGATTTAGCAATTAACTGCGAAAAAAATGGGGCTGACGTTATTCTTATTGGTGGAAGTTTAATGTTGAAGCAAAATTTTCTAACTTCAATAAAAGAAATAAAAAAAAATATTGAAATACCTGTTGTAATATTTCCGGGTATTTTCAATTTTGTTTCTCCTGATGCTGATGCTTTGTTGTTGCTAAGTATGTTAAGCAGTAGAAATCCTCAATTATTGATTGGTGAACAAGTAAGATCAGCACCACTAATAAGAAATTACAATTTGGAATCAATTGGAACTGCATATCTTTTAATTGATTCTGGAAATATGACATCCGTACAATATATGAGTAATAGCTTACCAATTCCAAACACAAAAAATGATATTGCTGTAGCTCATGCTTTGGCAGGTGAATATCTTGGAATGAAGATGATTTATCTCGAAGCAGGAAGTGGAGCAAAACAATCTGTACCAGAATCTATGATTTCAGCCATATCAGATGTAGTTTCGATTCCAATTATTGTTGGTGGTGGAATTACAAAACCGGAGATAGCATACGACAAGGTTGTTGGTGGTGCAGATTTTGTAGTAACAGGAACGGTTTTAGAAAACGGTTGTAGTAATAATAAAATAAAAGAATTTTCAGAAGCAATTCATGAAGCAGGTAGAAAAAAATGATAGATATCCATACTCACATATTACCTAACATAGATGATGGCTCCAAAAGTTTACAAATATCTCTTGATACTTTAAGTCTAATGGTTGAAAAAGGTGTTAAAGAAGTAGTATTAACACCTCATTATTTAAGTGGTGCTTATGATAATTCTCCACAAATAATTAATAGTGCTTTTATTGAGTTTGAGAAGGAAGTTAAACGAAAAAAAATTGATATAATTTTACATAAAGGAACAGAAGTTTTCTTAAATAATTATGTTTTTCATGATGATTTAATTTATAAATTTGCAATTGATAAAACAAAATTTATTTTAGTTGAAACAAATATGCAAGAGATTCCCGACAACATTTTTACACATTTATATAATATAGCAAAGAATGATTATCAACCAATTTTAGCTCATCCAGAGCGTTATCAAGATATCATTAGAAATCCAAATTTAGCTCTTGATTTTATTCATAGAAATGTATTGTTACAGATCAATGCTGGAAGTTTACTTGGAATGTATGGAAAGAGAATCAAAGAAACTGCTTGGGAATTGTTAAATAGAGGATATGCACATTTTTTGGCTTCAGATAATCATTGCCAAAATATGGAATATGTCTTACCGATTGCAATTGAGGTTATTAAAGAAAACATTGATTCTTATACCAGTAAACTTTTAACAGAAATAAATCCTGCTAAAATTTTTTCAGGTGAGAAAATTGAGTTTTTCTATTTAAGTGCAGATAGTAATTATAAGAAACGTTCTTTTTTTGCAAAAATAAATGATTATTTTAGGAAAAAATGAAATCACTTCTAATAACTGGTTTTTCAAATATTGTAGAATCTTCTCTATTAAAAAAGATAAACAAAAAAAAATATGCAATTTCTGTATTACTAACAGAGGAAGAAAATCAGAAATTTAATAGAAAATATGACAAGAAATTTGAAAAAATCATTATTGATTTTGATAATATTCAGGGATTTAAGGAATTATTACAAACACATTCTTGGGATATTATAGTTCATGTTGGTACACCTAAAAAAAGTAATAATTGTATAAAAAAAAAATATTTCAATGTAAATTTTAAAGAGCAATTAATCATAAATGCTTTGAAAAATAAATCTAAAATTCTTTATTGCTCTTCAGTTGATGTTTTTGGTACTATTCCTTTGGAGTTACCGGCTAATAACGAAACAGAAAAAGTAGAAGGGAAATGTATAAGATCGAATTTTAGTTTAACAGAAAAAATATTTTTTAAATACTTAATGAATGGTTTAGATGCATATATTATCAGAGCTTCATTACTTTATGGTAAAAATGTTGAAGGTTTTTCTTCCTTTTTATTGAAAAAAATTATAAATAAAAACTTATATTTACCGAACAAAAAACACTGGATTCATTTATTGAATATTGAAACATTAATAGATGCTCTTGTAATGATAATTGATAATGATTATTCTAATAATAGAATTTTTTTATTAGCTGATAAAGATCCAATATTGTTGCGAGATTTAGTTAATTTTATTTATAAATCAATTCACAAGAAAGATTTTCCACAGAATAGAATTATATGGAAAAAGTATTTTTTTATAGCAGAGAAAATTTGCTCATTCATGAAATGGAATGATAAAAAGAGATTGATTCAATTGCTTAATAATAGCTGGTTTTACGAAAGTGATTTCTCTTGTGAAAGGTTATTTCTTAAAAAAAAAAATACAATTCCAAGCTTTCAAGAAGTTTTAAATGAATATAATTAAACTAAAAAAAGAATAGTGAGGTATAAATGCAAAAGAAGAAAAATGAATTATTGGAAAAATTAGCTCAGTCTAAAGAAAAAATTATTAAAGAAATAGGTAAAGTTATTATTGGTCAGGATAAAGTTCTTGAAGAAATTGTGATTGCTCTATTTGCAAATGGACATTGTTTATTAGAAGGAGTACCTGGTTTAGCAAAGACTTTAATGGTTTCAACTTTATCAAAAATTCTTGATTTGAAATTTAGTAGAATTCAGTTTACTCCGGACTTAATGCCATCAGATATTACCGGTACGGATATTTTAGCAGAAAATAAATCAGATGGAAAAAGATATTTTGAATATATAAAAGGTCCAATATTTTCAAATATAATTCTCGCGGATGAAATAAACAGAACACCGCCAAAAACACAATCTGCTTTATTACAGGCTATGCAGGAATATCAGGTTACAGCAGGTAATGAAACTTATACTCTTGAACAACCTTTTTTAGTTTTAGCAACACAAAATCCAATTGAACAAGAAGGAACATATCCGCTACCGGAAGCTCAATTAGATAGATTTATGTTTAATATTTTTATAGATTATCCCTCTTATGAAGAAGAGAAAAAAATTGTGAAACAAACGACATCCGGTGAAGAGAAAGACGTTGTGCCAGTTTTATCGGGGAAAGAAATTGTTAAATTACAACAAATAATTAAAGAATTACCGGTGAGCGAACATGTTTTGGATTTTGCGGTAAAATTAGTTCGTTCAACGCGTCCTAAAACAAAGGAAGCTCCTGATTTTATTAAAAAATTTGTAAATTGGGGAGCTGGACCAAGAGCATCTCAATATTTGATTTTAGCTGGAAAAGTTAGAGCAGCTTTATATGGAAGGCTTACACCATCAGTTGATGATATTAAACAGATTGCTGAGATTGTATTACAACATCGTGTTCTAATTTCTTTTACAGCGGAAGCTGATGGTTTGAGAGCAAAAGATATTATAAAAAGATTGATTGATGAAATTGATTCATAATTCGGATAGTGAGAAATTTTCTTCATTATTAGAGAATTCAATATTGCTTTGTAATAATATTTCTTTTTAGTATCTCATATATAAAAGAAATCAAAATAAATTTATTAGTAATGAGAAACAAAGTGAAAATCCCACTTTTAATCATTAAAAATCTACAACAGGAGGGCATAATGAGAGTTTTATCTCGTGA
>JAOZMQ010000050.1 GCA_029934195.1 Candidatus Cloacimonadota bacterium
GATAAAAAGAAAGTTCGAGTCTTTGTAACAATTGTTGGTCCTTCTTCAGATAGAAACGGTCATTTAAAATTACTTGCCCAAGTTTCTAGGATTCTCAGAGATCCTATTGGAAAAGAGGGATTATTAAAAGCTACAACAAAAGTAGGATTGTATGAACAATGTATTAGGCAAACTAGTAGTGGGATCAAAGAACTTACAAAAAAAGGTGACGAAAAATTATTGTTAATGATTGTAAAAGATGATGAAATAATGCAAGATATTTCTGAGTTATTCCTCGAATATGGAATTGAAATGGCGACAATTATTGAAACTCAACAAATGGAAAATCTTCTTTCCAAAGTTCCATTATTTATGGGGTTTTTTAATTTTACATGAGAACGAAATCCATATAGTAAAATAATTTTAACTAAAATTACAAAAAATTATATAAATGCAATTGTTAAAGGTCTTGAAGATCTTTTTGGTGATTTGGATAATTATTCCGGAATTAGCTTGATGGTGATTGATCTTTTTTATTCGAAAGGGTTTTAGAATTTATTTTCTTAATGATAAAAAAGATTTTTTATATATAGACTTTGTAAAATATAAAAAAATAATTGACGTATCTATTTAATTACGATTTTTTACATTTTCATTATAAAAAAGGAAAAGTGAATTGGATTCAAAAAATAGATTTTTTCTATTTTAAAATATTATGGTATCTTCAGGGAAAAGATAGAATAATAAATCTAACCTTTAAACATTTCCCAAAAAAAATTAGAGGAGAAACAGTGAAAAAAGAAAAAGACTACAGAATCAGCTTTTTTAAGCCAACAACAGAGTTTTCCAGAAAAAATAGAAACCTTGTTCTTATTCTGGTTTCAATCTGGGCTGTGGCAATTTTTGGTTTTCAAATCCTTCTGCGTGTAATGCAAAAACCAACTCCAGAAAAGTCATTAATTACATTTGAAGAAGTATGGGATAATGTCGAAATGGGAAAAGCTTCTGATGGAGAAAAAATTAAATTTGCCAATTCAGTTTTATCTGTTCTTGGTAAATCCATATTGCTTTCTGCACCTGAGAAAAAAGAAGTATTGTCAAATGCCTTTAGTTGGGTAGTTTATGATCTGGTAAATGATGCAGATAAAGGAATGCTTCAGAAAGAGATAACAATGTTTGAAAAAAAGAAAAAGAGCATTTTAACCCTTAATGATAAAGAGTACATTGCTGCGAAAGATAAGATTATCGGGGAAATTGCACCTGTATTAAAACTAAACAAAAATAGCTTGAAAGCTAAGTTGATTCCATTGGAATTACGAGCTGATTTGATGAAAAACTTTAGTAAAGAAAATAAAACTAAAA
The DNA here is from genome assembly GCA_029934195.1 of Candidatus Cloacimonadota bacterium. Lineage (GTDB taxonomy): Bacteria > Cloacimonadota > Cloacimonadia > Cloacimonadales > JAOZMQ01 > JAOZMQ01. The sequence goes on from JAOZMQ010000050.1 coordinate 1,342, forward strand.
TTAAGGGAATAATGTCATTATATCTTACACACAATCAATCTGTACTTACAGACACAATTTTTCTTGGGTTTCCATTTCATTATTTTTATACTGCAATCTTTTTGTTAGTTTTGTTTGTTGCTCTTTGTTGGGTATATTGTTTTATTATTGACAGAATGCATTCTGAGTCTGGAATTAAAAACTCGTAACTTTTATAAATGGAGAATTCAATGAAAAAAATCATGATTATATTTATGTTGCTTTTTTTAGCTACATTTCTTAGTGCTTCAAGTGCTACGGCACTTGAAGGAAGTTTCAAAGTTGGACCGGCAATAATATTAATTTCAATATTAGTTTTATTTGTCCTTGTAGGAATTTTTTTTAGAGCGAAAGATACAACAGATTTCTATGCTGCAGGTAGAGGTATTTCTAGAGTAGGTTCCGGTATGGCAATAGCTTCAAACTGGATGAGTGCTGCCTCTTTTCTTGGTATGGCGGCTCTTATGTATGGCTCTGGATATCACGGATTAGCTTTTGTTGTTGGCTGGACAGGTGGCTATGTTTTATTATTAATCTTGATGGCTGGTCAGATTAGAAAGTATGGAAAATATACTGCTCCTGATTTTATTGGGGACCGATATTATTCTACATCTTTAAGAGCGATATCAGCTATTGTAGCTATTTTGATTTCAGTATCTTATTGTGTTGGTCAATTTGGTGGTATTGGGCTAATGTTTAAATGGGTTCTCGGAATTGATTATACTTTGGCTGTAATTATAGGTAGTTCAGTTGTTTTAGCATATACTTTAATTTCTGGAATGTTAGGTGTTACTAAAAACATGCAGATTCAATACGTTATTATTATTATCTCATTCATTATACCATTATTCATTATGACTTTTAAATTTGATTATTTTTGGATGGTCCCTCAAATTGGTTATGGTGCTGTTGTTACAGATATTATTCAAGGTGAAGCAGCTTTTAAAGCTACAGATCTTGTCAATAACTTTGGGCATAAATTTGCTATTATTGCTAGCCCGGAATACGCAATGCCGTGGGATCCTGCAACTGGAAAAACATTCTTTCAATGGATGGCAATTACCTTTTCACTTATGCTTGGAACAGCTGGCTTACCTCATGTAATCCAAAGATTTTATGTTGTTCCCAAAGCTAGAGATGCAAGATGGTCTGTTGTTTGGGGATTATTTTTTATCAGTATTTTATATTGGAGTGCTCCAGTATTTGCTGCGTTTGGTAAAATCCTTTCGTCCAGTCCTGAAGTTGGTGCATTAGCAAAGGATGCAATTGTTGTTTATACAGCTCAATTAGGTGATATTCATCCTCTTGTTGTAGGATTACTTGCAGCCGGTGGTGTTTCAGCAGCATTTTCAACTGTTTCCGGTCTTCTTGTTGCCGGTGCTTCTGCTTTTTCTCATGATTTATATTTTAAAGTTATTAACCCAAAAGCAAGCCCACAAACACAACTCAAGATGGCTCGTTTAGCTACAATTCTAATGACAATAATTGTTATGGGAATTGCAATGTTGAAACTTGCTCTCATCGCTCAATTGGTTGCATTAGCATTCTCTCTTGCCGCTTGTACAATTTTCCCATTATTCCTTCTTGGAATTTGGTGGAGTGGCTCAAATAAAAAAGGTGCTATCGCCGGTCTTGCAGTTGGAGGATTAGTTACAATTATATCTCTCACATATTTTGTTTCTGGAAAATATGGCATCAAGCTTCCAGCACATGAATTTGTAACATATTGGCTCGGAGCATGGTATTTTGCTTGGATAGGTGCACCGCTTGCAATATTAACAAATATAATTGTTTCACTTATGACAGAAGAAACTCCTTATGAAATTAGAAAATTCCTCGTAGAAGAAGTTCATTCATAAGATTCTTTCTTGTAAGTAATGTCTTAAAGGATCAGGTTTATTGTTTAAACCTGATCTTTTTTTAGTATAAAATTTACTTTTTATAAAGAATTAAATCACTCAAACTTTTGGAGATTTACTAAGTGAAAAAATTGATTTCAATAATGATACTGATTACGATTATTGGGCTTACAATTTCTTATATCTATTACGATAAACAAAATAAAGCTGAAGATCCTCGGACATTAGATATTGGAAAAATGTATAAAAATTATAATAGATATGTTAGAGAAAATGACCATAATTTGGCTCTTGCAGTTTTGGATTCAATAGAATTTGCATATAAACAAATTGACCATTATAAAAATTCTTATGAAGTTGGAGTCGTTTATGTTAATAAGTCTGCTGTTTATTTAACACAAGCTTTGAATTTAGATCACAAAAATAATCAAAAAGAGATACTCTTAAATACCTCAGAAGAGTGGCTGGAAAAGGCATTATTAATATATAAAAATTGGGATAATGAATATAAAAAATTTACAGACCAAGAGTTAGATAATAGATTAAATAAAGATTTTGATGAAATTAAAAGAAATAAAATAAATATCATAAAAAAAAGAAAAAAGAAAATTCAATTAGCTTTGTATGAAATTAATCGAAGATATTCTGTTATTTATACAAATTTAGGTATAATTAAAAGACATAAACTTCAATTTGAAGAATCTATTGAATGTTATATTAAAGCAATTGAACTTTGGGATGAAAATTTTACAGCAAAAAATAATCTTAATGTCTTGAGAGGGAAAAAACCTATTAAACAGAATTTCATTAAAAGATTGTTTCCTCCTGAACGCAAATAAGAAAACAAAGTTACTAAAACTCCAGCGAAATAAAATATAAACAGTAAACCAATTTCGTTGAGTATATTTATAAACAGTTAAACCGAATAAAAACGTTTTAGATATCAAAAGCTTCTAAATGCAGAATTCGGTAATTTTTTTTGAATCTGATTTTTTAAACAAAATTAATGAGGTAGAATGGAAAATTTAATTTTATTTAGCACAGAACTATTATTCTTTTTTAATGAGATGGCAATTTATTTAGTAATAGGATTGATAATAGCAGGGATTTTGCATGTTTTTTTCCCGGATGAATTAATAACAAAACATCTCGGACAGAATTCTTTCGCATCAGTATTGAAAGCTTCTTTATTTGGAATTCCATTACCAATATGTTCTTGTGGGGTAATTCCAGTGGCGACATCGTTTAGGAAAAAGGGAGCTTCCAAAGGGGCAACATTATCATTTTTGATTTCTACACCTCAAATTGGTACGGATAGTTTTCTAATTACATACTCGCTAATAGGTCCAATTTTTGCTTTTTTTAGAATATTTGCTGCTTTTATTACGGCAGTTATTGCAGGCTATACTACTAATATTCTAATAGATAAAGAAGATAAAATTGTTGAAAATGAGCATTCTTTAAAAATTTCTACACTAAAAAATCGTCTCAGAAATATGTTCTTCTTTGTTCAAAAAGAATTATTTGGGGCTATTGCTAATTATCTGTTGATTGGGATTATTATTGCTACAATAATTACAATATTAGTACCTGAAAATTTTTTCCAAGAATATTTGAATAATCAGTTTTTATCTATGATTATCATGCTCTTAGTTTCAATTCCAATGTATGTTTGTGCTACATCTACAACGCCAATTGCAGCTGCTTTAATGCTCAAAGGTCTTTCTCCGGGAGCAGGTTTAGTCTTATTACTTGCCGGTCCTGCTACGAATGCGATAACGATATCTGTTATAACAAAAACTCTTGGGAAAACAGTAACAATAATTTATCTTGCTACAATCTCAATCGTAAGTGTGGGACTTGGATTTATTCTAAATTTATTGGTGGTCGATTTTTCTAAAAGTGGAATGATGAATCATCAGCATGAAATGTTGCCATTGTGGGTAAAAATTGCAGGTTCGGTTTTATTATCAGCAATGTTTGTAATTCATTATATGTCCAATTTATTAAATAGAAAAAAAATAGTAAGTGCTCATAAATCCGATCATAAAAAAATGATAGAAGTTTTTGGAATGACTTGTGCACATTGCTCTGAAAGTGTGAGAAAAGCAGTTGATGGCATTGATGGAACAAGCGAAGTAAACGTAGATTTAAAAAGTGGAAAGGTCATATTTAATTTTGAATCTGTAGATATGGAATCACTGAAAAAAGCTATTGAAAATAAAGGTTTTGAAGTTGGGAAGATTACTTGAATCAAATAACAAGTACTTCAATATTTTGAAACAATGTGGTCTGAAGATTTTTAATAAAGTTTATATAAAAAAAATCCTTCCAAAGAATATTCTCTGGAAGGAATAGTTTCTCTTTTTTTTTAGAAATGTCTTTTTCTTCGATTTGGAGCCTTTGGTCTCATCATTTCATTTTTCTTCATTTCTTCTTTTTGTTCTGGAGTTAGCAGTTCCATACATTTCTTTTTCATTTCAATTCTATTGATTTCTAATTCAGTTCTCAAATTATTAATTTCTTTAACAACTTTTTTAGCTGTTTTAAAATCTTGATTATAAAGAGCTTCTCGTTTATCAATTCTAAGTTTGTCGATATCAGCTCTGATTCCAATACTAACTTTTTTGTTATCTAACCGAATTTTCATCAAAGCTTCTTTCTGTTTTGAGTTTAGATTCAAGTTTTCATCCATCATTAAATTATGATTACGATTAAAATTATGATCATCATCTTGCATACAATAATTGTTTCTTCGTTGCATTTTATGACCGTCTTTTGCGTGATGTCGCTCAAAATTTTGAGCTGATAAGATACCGATAAGTAAAACTAACAGTATCGAGGTAAGTGTTGTCTTTTTCATTTTGTTCCCCTTTGTTTTCTTGGTTTTTTGTTATGGTGATTAAAATTTCGCCGAATTTCTGAAGATTCATTTCGTATCATACTGCGAAACAATTCTTTAGATTCATTATTGGACATTTTGAGTCTAAGGTCAATAAATTTACGACCAACTTCTCGTTCAAGAACCTTCTGCTTCTCTAACATTAATTCTAAATTTTTGTGCATTTGCTCCTCTGTAGCATTATCTTTCGTCATATAATTGAAGAAATTTAATCGTAACTTTCGATAATCATCCTTCAGAGGTTTTAATTCTCTTCTTGCATTACAAAACATTTCAGAATGTTGTTCCATTTGGTGAAATGGTGTTGGTGTAAACATTCTATGGTGTTGGATTCTTACAAAAGTAAACATTCCAATAAAAGCAATATTGAATGCAATTGAGACCGATATTAATATTTTTAGATATAGTTTCATTGTTGTGCTCCTTCCACATAGCTGTATAGAGTGACATAATTAAATTCAGAATCGAAGTTAGTTTCTGTTTCTGTGAAAGAAAAATTGGCAACAAAAGCACCAAGCAAAATAGCCGCGATAGTTGAAGCTGCAATAGAAAATGTAGATATTTTTTTGAAAAAAGTTACACGTTTAGAAATCTCAATTACTTCTTTCATTATGCGTTGGTTTACTTCTTCTGAAACCTCGAACTCATGATTTTCTTCAATATAAAATTTTTCCATTTTTTGTAACAACCTTAATTCTGATTGGCATTTGGAGCAATTCAAAAGATGTTTCTGAACTTTTTGTAAGTCATCTTTTGATAGTTCATTATCCATAAATGCACTGAGTTTATTTTTAATTTCATCGCAACTCATAATTATCTCCATTGTTAATGCTAATTAATCAAACAGGGTATTTCCTGAATTAATATTTGCCATCATTATTTTTAGCTTATTTTTAGCTCTTATTAGAAGAGAATCAACTGCCGATGTAGTTGTATCTAAGGCATAAGCGATTTGTTTGTAGCTCATTTTTTCAAAGAATTTCATATTGATTGCAGAAAATTCTCTGTGGTTTAATTTATTCATATTTTCATTTACAATTTTCTTTTTATATGTCGAAGATTTATTAGGAATAATTTGATTCTCAAGTTGATATTCAAGTTTTTGTTCATCGATAACTTGGTAATCACGCTTTCTATTTTTAATTAAGTTAAGTGCTTTATTATATGCGGTTTTATATAAATATGAGACCCGAGCATCAGGTAAAATAGAATCAGATTTTTTATAAAAAGCCACAAATGAAGCTTGTAAAATATCTTCTGCATCTTCTCGATTACGAAGAATTTTAAGCAGATAATTAAATATCTTCTTATTATGTTTTTTCATAAAAATTTCAAATTCATCTATTTTCATATTTACCTCACTTTCTTAGACAGTATTTTGAAAATAGTTCTGCGATTTATTTTATTTTATTTGTTTTGTTTTTATTTTTGTGTCAATTTCGTAAATAATTTGATCAATTAATCGGTTTTTATTTCCAAGATTTTTTAAGTTCAAACTGTTTAGTAGAGCTTCTTTTTCTGATTTTGCAAATCCTCTTGTATCTTGAAATTCTGAATTTGGTATTTTTAAAGAAAACAATATTTTTTGTGAATAAGTATTGATAAGTTCAATTTTTATAGATGATTTCGCAATAAAATATTTATAGATCTTTTTTGTCTTTTTTTCTATAGAAGCATTCGATTTTATGATAATAGAGAATTGAGCTTCTTTTTCTTGAGAAATAGAATATCCAAATTTTTGTAATTTTATTTTTATTTCATTTGCAAAATTACTATCCAATGGAAACGAAGAAGCATCAATATAAAGTGAGATATTCTCTCTTTTTGCTAAAGATTTAACTTCAATTTTGCAATTTGGTAGAAATCCTTTGTAGTTTGATTTTATCGAAGGTTTACCAGCATAAATAATAAAATCACGATCATAATCTGATGATTCCAGATCCTGATTTATTTGCCCAAAACTGTTTGTAAAGAGTAGAATTTTTTGGTTGTCCTTTTCATTAATTATTTGTATAGGAAAATTTGGAATTGGTTCATTAAAATAACTCGCAGTGATAGAAATTTGCGAAGAATGAGATTTTTTATCCTGATCAATCTCTATTTTTATATACTTATTTATAATTGAAAAAATCTTTTCAACCTGATTTTCTAAATTTGTAAGATTATCAAAAGAAGGAGATTCATTAATCCAAAGATTCTTTTTAGATTCAATTTTAGTTTGTAATATTTCACTAAATAAAGAATAAAAGTCAGCAAGATTTTTTGCTGAAAGTTTATTTTCTTTTAACATTCTAAATTTATCTGATAATCTAATAACCTTCTTTGATAAAATATTTTGAATTATTTCTTTATGCTTTTTTTTAGAAAATGGAATACCAACCCAAACTTTATAGAAGTATTGAATTTCATTATTATTGATTTTTCTCCATTTTTCCCAATAAATTTTATCGAGTTTTAAAGAAAGAAAATTTTCTGAAATCATTTTATTATTGATTATTACTTTTACTTCCGATAATGATTTACTGTTGATTTCTTGTTGGATAATTTTTGTGTTGATAGTTGATTTTAGTTCAAATCCAAGATTTTGGGATATTTGTGATTTTGCATTTTCGATTGCTGAAGTTAAGGCGTTTTCATATTCATCAATATTTGAAGAAACACCAATATAATAGTTATCATCTATGCGATTCTTATTTTTTAATAATTCATCTCCAACAGCTTCAATAAGTTTTTCTTCACCTGATCTCAAAGCACAACTACAAACAATAATTAGAAGTATAAAGAAAAGAAGTAAGTGTTTCACAATACAGTATTTTTATAGAATTCTTGTAGTAAATATTTAACAACTCCGTCTGCATTATTAGAATCAATTATAAGATTTGCACTTTCTTTGATTTCCTTGAATGCATTTGAAGGAGCAATAGAAAAATCTGCAAGTTCAAACATTTCCAGATCATTAATTTGATCTCCAAAAACGATAATTTTGTGTGGGACATTATTAAACTCAAGTTCAATAAGTCTTTTAATTGCTAAGGCTTTAGAGGATTTTGCATTAAAAATATCTAACCAATACCAACCTTTAGAATAAATATTTTCATACAAATAAATCTTCAAATTAGCACTACAAATAGTATTTTTATTCAATGTATCAAGTATTGGCTCCAAAATTTCTTTTCTGTCAATAAGTGTTATGTTGACAATATCTTCCTTAAAAGAAGAAAAAAAAGAATCAACTTGTTGCAATCGAGAATCTTTTCTTTTTAATAAATCCTGATAATACCATTTCATTCCATAATTTGATAAGTGTGTGTATCGGAGAAAATCTTTATTCCCATCAAATCCGGAAATAAAAGGATTTATCCCGAAATTTTCACAAATATTGAATATCTCATTGATGGAATTTTCATCTAATCTACTTGTAAAAAGATGTTTGCTTGTTGTGAAGTCTGAAAGAAATGCTCCATTCATTTCAATTATTGGAATTGATAATCTTAATTTGCTCAAAATTTTTCTTATTGAGACTATACTTCTCGCAGATGCAATTGTGAACAAGAGTCCGTCATCAATCATTTTTTGCAAATTCTTTAGAGAGAATTCAGAAAGAACAGCGTTTTCGTTTATGAGTGTTCCATCAAGATCAGAGATGTAAATATTTTTCATTTGTTTCCTTTATTGGATGATTTTGAATCTTTATCAATTTCTTTATTTATTGTTATCTTAATTTCTCCATCTTTATAACCTTTTAGATTTTTCAAAAAGGCAATGACAGAATCTTCGAAGATATTTTTAACAAAAGAACCTATTTTTAATTCTTTTCCATTAATTGAAATTTTTGTAGATTTTTTACTCAAAACAACACAATCATCAATTGATTTTCGTTTAGAGAGAATTTCTCCAACCATTTCAAAACAGGATAATCCGCAACTACCACAACTTTTTCCTTCAGGATATGGGAGGATCTCAAATGTTTCTTTCTCAACTAAATCAGCAATCTCAGTAATTGATTCTGTTGAATGGAGAAGCTTCCTATTCTTAAAAATTTCTAAATCAGATTCCACAATTATCCCGGAAATAGCCATAACAGTATCATTAACTAATTCTTCCATATCTTCCGTATTTCTTGCACAAATTATTCTTGGAACTGCAAGGTGTTTCATTCCTTCAATAATTAAATAATCCGCTTGAAGATGGTTTTTCATCTCCGAAAATGTAAGTTGCCGATTCCAAATTTGATATGTTTCAGATAATCCTCGTGCAAAAACTACATTATTATTAGCCTGTAAATGTTTCCAAGAATTAGAACCTTCTTTCTCCATTGTGAATTTTTCTGAATGAATATCTTTTATGGAAGCAACTGAATATCCCCGTTTTTTTAATTCGTTTATCAAATTGCAAGTTAATGTAGTTTTACCCGAATGATGATAACCAGTGATGCTTATTGCTTTCATATTTTTCCTTCTTTTATGATTTTTATAATTATTTATCTATTGAATTTAATTAGTACTTGAATGAAAACAAACTTTTTCTAAATTTTATTTCTTGTCGCTTCTATGAAGCTGAAAAATATATAATTTCCAATTAATCTTTTCTTCATGATCTTCAGTCATTCATGGATAAAAAATCCTTTTCGTTCAGAGACTAATTATTTAAAAATTGTATAAGCTCATTTGGTTTATTCAATATCAATTTTGCTCCGGCATTCAAAAGTTCTTGCTCGGTTCTATATCCCCACGAAACACCTACCGGGAAAAAACCGACTTCTTTTGCTGTAAAAATATCAATATTAGAATCTCCCACAAAAATTGTCTTCTCACTTTGTAAGTTTAATTCTCTAATTATTTTCAGAGAACTTGCAGGATGCGGTTTAATTGGTACGCCAACTTGATGACCTCTAACAACTGAAAAATTCCATTCAGGTAAAAGAGTTTTTACCATTATTTTAGCAAAATCATCCGGCTTATTTGATAGAATTCCTATAGTGAAATTCATTTTAAAAAGAGAATTTAACATCTCTGAAATTCCAGAATAAAGATGAGATTTCAATTTCCAACGCTGTTGATATTCTTCTCTGAATTTTTCAACAAATTCTTCTGTTAATTTCTTTTTATTTTCTGGCAAAGCTTTTTCAACCATTTCTCTAATTCCATCACCTACAAGATAATAGTAAGAATCTGTTGAATAAATAGGGAAACCTGCTTTTTGCAAAGGAATATTTAATGAGTCTTTTATGTCTTCAATTGTATCAATCAAAGTACCATCAAGGTCAAATATAACTGCATTAAATTTCATTATTGAAACTAAAATTTCCTTTATCTATTTCTGCAAGAACTTCAGAAATCGTATAAAGAGAACCGGTAATTATGATAATTTCATCTTCTTTTGATTCTTTCAACGCAGATTTTGTGGCGTCCATAACATCAAAAAAAGTTTCGTATGGAATATTTGTCGCCTTGATTACATTTACTTGATCTTCAATTTCAGCAGCTCGTTTTGATTTGTTTTTTGAAAGATATATTTTGGTGGCAATTGTACAAAGATGTTGAATCATTTTATCTAAGTTTTTATCTCTCAAAATAGCTAAAACAATTTTGATTTTTTTGTGTGGGAAAATATTTTTCAGATTATCTACAAGAGCATTAACACCTTCTTCATTATGAGCACCATCAATAATAACAATAGGTTTTTTCCCGAGAACTTGCATTCTTCCTTGCCAATTAACTTTCTCAAGTGCTTGTCTTATAGACATTTCAGAAAATTGCAAGTTCTTTTTTTTCATATAAAGAAGAAAAGAAGTAATTGCAACTGAACAATTTAAAGCTTGATGTTTGCCAATCAAATTTACTCTTATATTCACAAAATTTATATTTAATTCAGGGAAAATGTAATCAAAATGAGTACCATCTTCTTTGGTTTGAATATTACTAATTGTAAAATCTTTTCCAAAAAGATACAATTTACTTTTTTGAGTTTTTACAACTTTTTTAATAACCGAAATTGCATCAAATGGTAAATTTCCTAAAACTACCGGTTGGTTTTCTTTGATAATTCCTGCTTTTTCAAAGGCAATT
>JAOZMQ010000387.1 GCA_029934195.1 Candidatus Cloacimonadota bacterium
ATCCATTCCATATTATTTTATTAGAATTTCCGTTAGAATTTTCTATTAAAGTTTTTACTTTTTGTCCTTTAATATTATAGAAAGAGATTGTTGTTTTGGTGATAATTCTTTCTTGATTAAATATTTCAATTGTAAGCGGTGATTTTAAAGAAAAGGGATTTGGAAAGAGTTTTATAGAATTAGCTTCTACAATTTTATTATCATCACGCCCGATATATGCCGATAATTCAGTAACCGGAATCTTTTTAACAAAATCAATATTATGGTTTTGAGAATTTTGAACATAAAATATCAAGCTAAATATTGATTCATCTTTTACTTGAATAAATTCAGCAGGTAACTCAAAAGTAAGAATATTGGATTGTGGATTTTCTTTTGTTAAACCGCTGATGTTTAAACCATCGGATGATGTAAGATAATCGGCAAAAATAGTGGCAAAAATGGGTTTTGAGCCACCTGTGAGAAGAAGAGAATCTTGAACAATGATGGCATAAAAATTCAAATCATCAATATAAGATTCTTGAACTTTGGTTTCATTTTCGTTATGTAAAATGATTTCAATGAGGTAATCGTTATCTTCCATTTGCTGAACATTAATTGTGTCAGAAATGAATGTTTTTCCTTGTAAATATTTAATCGAGGTCTCTTCAAAATTATCAAATTCTTCAATGTTTCCATCACAAGTTAATTTTGGAAAGTCAATAAAATTATAAAATTGAAATCGTTTTTTTGCTTTGATTGGATTATATATTTCTTCATTATAAAAATAATTTATAGGTATCAATTTTGAATTATTTTTTGCGATATTATCTATTAATTTGAAATTATCGTAAGCGACTGAATTGTCTGTATCAAAGAAATTTTCTATAAAAACAGATTCTTTTTGATTCGGGAAAAAATTAGAATAGAATGTTTTAGTATTCAATTCGTTATAAATTGTTTCTGTAATTTTTTGGCTAATTGTTAGGTCAATTTTATATTGAGAATTATCTTCTTGAAAATTAATCGGTTCAGTCATTGGGATTGTAATATTATTTCTAACAATAGAATCAATTACGGTTGACATTTGAACATCATTTTCAAGAGAATTTAATTCCAGCAATAGATTGTAAACTGTAGTATTTGTATTATTCATAATCTTGATTTGAGGTATAAAATCTTGATTGAGAGTCAAAGAATCCAAATTAACAATTTCTTCAATTTCTATTGGTTGTACAATTTCAGCGTTAATTTCTGTAACATTTATCATACTTGAAAATAAGATTTCTTGATTCTGATATTGAATCCAAAAAATTACCTTCATTTTTGTTATATCATTAATTGGAATGATTTTTTCCAGATTATATTTCAAAGTAATTGTCATTGGTTCTTCGGGATTTGGGTCAAATGAAGTTAGAGCTTCTCCATCAACGCTTGAGAGAAACTGAAGAAAATTATAGGAGTTCTCGTTTCCACTTATTCCTTTCTCAGCAATGACAGCAAAAAATCTTAAATCTGAAGAATAATTGCTCAAAAAATAAGTATTATTATTTGTTATATTGATATTCAAATCATAAATACCAGTATCAGAATTAATAAGCTCAAAAGAATCATAAGAAGCGACTATATTTTTCGGATAATTGTCAGATAGGTTTTTAGTTATGATAGTTGAAAAGGTGTTTTGGTTGTAATTGTCTATTGCAACATCACCATCTAAAACAGTATTTGGGAAAGAAGGCATTTGATAAAAATTAAAACGGCTATCAGAATCTTTTGTATAAAGAGAGTCTCCACGATCAGGAAAGTAATTTAGAATTATATAATTTCTTTCATTAAAATCATCATTTTCTTGTGCTAATATATATTCAGCCGTGTTATCTGTTAGGAAATTTTCGACAAAAATATCGTCAGATTCTTCAGTAAAGATGTTGTAATTTTTTTCTTTAATGTTGTTGTTACTATTAAGATCATTTTGCGAAATTAGAGAACCTTTAAGTCTATATTGATATCCGCTACCATCATCAATAAAAGTGTTTGTTCCGACAAAGATATGAATTGTGTCATTTGCAGGAATTTCTAAAATTGGAAATGGTTCAGCAGTTTGGCTACTTTTAGGATATTCAAATTGATAATATAAAGTATAATCAAGTGCAACATTATTTGTAGAATTTCTTAATACAAAAGTCGAGGATATTTCACTACCAGCCTGAATATTTCCTTCTACAATAATCTCTTCAATAAACACATCGGTAAGATTTGTTGGATTGATGGAGAATGAGCCGATCAAACCAAAAAGAAATTCTGCATCGTTTTTTTTATCAAGCATATTTTGAAACAAATTGGTCTCGTTATCCCAAAAATAACTATTTGTGCCATTACCCTTTGAAGCAGAAAAGAAAGAACCATTTATGGAAGTTTCATATTCTACAACAAGAATAAGAACCGAATCTTCAATTGATTCGCTGAATTCTATTGTATTCCAGCCAGCATCACAAGAAGCTATAGTTTTTGTAATTCCTACATCTTGGAAATTGTTTTTTTTCAAAGTTATTGTAATATCTGAAGTTGTAGTAGGAAAATAGATTAATGCTTTACCTGTCGTAAAAAGAGCTGAACTCAACGAGTCATTATTGCTATTAAAATATTGTCTGACATCAAAAAGAACAGCAACTTTTTCTGTTCCAAAATAGTGGTAATCATCTGTTTCGTTGTGAAAAAGCAAATTGGCTTTTTCATTACCTCTATTTTTAATCGTAGTGTCGTTTTTAATAAAGTCAATTGCTGATATCGAACCTGTCAGCAACATTATTATGATGAAAATATATTTATTCATTCTTACCTCTAATTTATTTCAGAATGAAATTTAGTTTTTCGATTATAAGGTCAATGTTTTTTTTATGCGTTATTGTGGAAGGAGTAAAGAGGATTTCAGATTTCAATTTTCCTTTTTTTTAGGTAACAATTTAGTTGGTTGAACTAATGGTAAAAATATTTTCCTATATTTGTTGTTTGTAATAAGAATAACTAACATTCCACGAGTTCCAGAATATGCTATTGAAATTAATGTAGCCAAGAAATTATCAGGAATATTAAAGTTATCATTTTCAACTTTTTTTACAATACTTTCAATGTTTTTAATCTTATATAAATGGCGAGTCTTGATGCCAAATAAATCAATGTCAGTATCAACTATAGATTTTAAATAAATTTCTAATGTGATACCTATTGTTTGATTTATTATATTTACTTCTATCTCGGTATGAATAACAGTGTTTACTTCATTTTTTTTATTTTCATCAAATTTAATCTCATCAGGGTCATTTTCGAAGAATTT
>JAOZMQ010000388.1 GCA_029934195.1 Candidatus Cloacimonadota bacterium
AGAGCTGAATATTGCTTAATCCGAGTTATTAGTTTTCTTTTTTTAATGAAATTTCGTATATTTTTATCATTGATATTATCTAAATTAATTAAATTATATGGATACAACATTTTTATTGTTCCGGAAGAATATGGGGCAACTTGATACGGATCAATTACAATAAATAGTCCCTCTTCTGTTAAATTTATTGTCGTATAAGTAAGGTTAAAATTTGAAGAATCCTCATAAAAATATGGTGTGTTCCGGGAATCTAAAATTCTATAAATATATTCTACAATATTATTTTTTAAAGTTTGATTAAAAACATTTTTTATTGATATGAATTTTTGTTTGTTAAAATCCCAAATTTTTTCAAAAGAAGAACTATTCCCATGAGCTCCACCTGTATAAGAATATTCATAAAAATTTATGCAAATAAAATCTTTATCCGATAGAAGGAGTTCATAATCAATAATATATTTTGCTTTAAAATTTTCTGATAAATCAGAAATATCTTGATTGAATTGATGAACTCTTTCGGATGTTTCATCATACAATGGAACATTAATTTCCTGAACTAATTTATCGGATTCTGAAAAGATAATTGGGATTTTTGTAGTTATTTCTGCATTCTCTGATGAATAATCAAAAACATTTAGTTTGGAATCTTTTACATAATAGAAAGATTTTTCTACAAAATTTGATTCATTATTTCTTTCACAAGATAATTGATTTAGTGTTTTATAATACTTCCAATAAGGTTGCAAATAATTATCTTTTAATGCTTTGACTTCAAAAAACAATCTATTATTGTTACCGAATTCTCCAAGAATTGATAGATTTTTTTCGATTGCATAATAATCTCGATTTAAAAATGCAATATTTGAATCAATCAAAAGATTAAAATCTTTATCTTTACTTTTTGCAGAATTGAATTTTTCAATGGCAGAACTATATTCATTTAAACATGCATACATTTTTGCTTGATAAAATGCAATTCTTTGTTTATCATAATCAGACAAATTTTTACACGTTTTGAGAAATTTGTCTGTTTTTGAAATCTCAAACTCATAATTTTTTGGCTGATAATTACGAATTCTTGAAGATGAGTTATCAAGAAAATCTTTAAGAGTTTTATTAGAAATTCTCTCAGCACTGAAAAGAGAAAATATTGAAAAAGTTAAGATTATTAGAATAAATATTTTTTTCATCTTTTGCTCCTATCTGAATAATTTTGCAAATTTAATTAATCGAAATGAGATTTTTGAAAACATTAAAAGTGGCAAGTAAAAAGACAAATTCTTTTCAATTGATATGAATGTTAATGCGGATTAATCAAGGCTTCAAATATACAATTCAGTGTTTGATCGTAGTAGTAACATCAAAAAAGAGTGTTACAAATATGTTTTTTAATAATGCAGAAGAAATTCATAATTCAAAGCTGAATTGTTAATGTTATTTCGTAACAACGACTAAAGCTTAATAATAGTTCGAATTAGGAAAGATTCATCATTTTTCATTTTTCCCAATACCAAATTACTCTCCAAAGTATTGATTCTTTTTAAACTTCTCGCAACAATAAATCGTCTTTTCTCTGATGAATCATAAATATATTTCTCTAAAATCCGAACAAATTTAGTACCTTTAAATGAACCAAATGCTTGTAAAACAGAATTTACATATTTTTTTTCATTTAGAAATGATTCTAATTTGTTAAAATGTGTAGAATCTTTGTTGGTAGAAATCAATAAAATAGTATTTTTTATGACCAAACTATCAGTATGGTTTAATCCCTTGCTGTAATATTTTGAAAATTCCTTTGATTTTTTGGAGTAATTTTTTATAGCTCTGAAAGTTAAACCTTGTTTTGTATCAAGACAATTTTGAAAAATATATTCAGCAGATTCTTTATCTCTACTCAACAAAATTTCTAAGGCAAATTCTACTCTTTTTTCATTACCACTTACTCCCCATTCTGAAGCAATACTAAATATTTCAGAAATCATGGCAAGAGAATCAATATCTATAACGTTATTCTCTGCAACAATTTGAGTGTTATTTTCATTAATACTGACAAGATTCTCATCAATACCAATCCCATAAATTCCCTTGATCCAAAAAGTATCGTTTTGAGTGAACTCCATTGGATATTCATCATTTCCACCAGTATCGAGGAAAACACCAATTCCCCCACTATTTCTCGCTTTATTTGCAAACCCATAAGATTTTTCATTTCTTCTTTCATAGAAGTCTTTACCGGAAACATCAAGAAAAATTCCGACTGAATTTGTAAGCCCTAATCCATTTCCACCTTCGATAGAATAATGATCATTTCCGGCTCGATCAATGAGAAAACCGGTAGCGTAATCGTGACCTGCTCCTTGTCCTGGACCGTGTTTAGAATAATAATGGTCTTCCCCATTTCTATCAAAAAGAAATCCTCCGGCAATATGAATTCCTGATCCTTGCGGATAATAAACAGCATCATAACTATCATTACCGCCATTATCAATAAGAATCCCAAGAGAATACCAATATCCAACGCCTTGTGCAAAAACTCCTCCACTATAAACATCGTTACCAAAATTATCGAAAAGGATACCAATTCCACCAGCAAAATCTGGTCTAAAACCATAACCACAACCTTGAGAAAGTGAACGATAATCTAAAGGAGCGAGAGGAGCATGAAGATATTTTCCACCTGAATAATATTGATCATTTCCAGAATAATCAGCAAGAATTCCGCAGGCAAGAGTTCCACCAAAACCTTGCCCAAATTCAGTTACAGAATAAATATCATCACCTGATAAGTCTCTCAATAAAGTTATTCCAAGTGATGCTGCACCAAGAGAATGTAAACCGGTTCGATAAATATCATCACCTTTGAGATCAGAAAAATTAAGAAATCCAAATCGTGCGGAAAGAGCATAATCTCCACCTTGATAAACATCGTGTCCACTAAAATCTTTCACATATCCTAAACCACTGTAAATTGAAAATAATTCTGCTATGTTCTTATTAAAATAGAGATCGTTTCCACCAAAATCAATCAAAGCAAATAGTGGATATTTTCTATCAGCAAACAGTGCCGAATTATAAGAATCATCACCATTTGGGTCTAAAATAAAGCTGATTCTTTGATTTGGATAAATATCATTCTTTTTTGTTCCGATACAATACAATCCATACTTTCCTTTATATTTTTTGATTTTTTTGTGGTTAAAAAATTTTGAGTCTGATTTAAGTTTTCTCTCGATAAAATTTTCTAATTTCGCTATTTTGTAATTGAATAAAATATTTGAATCAATCATTTTTGTAAAATCAATTTTGCTG
>JAOZMQ010000389.1 GCA_029934195.1 Candidatus Cloacimonadota bacterium
TAGAAACCGCGAAAAAGCTACTCATGGGATCGCCCAAAAACATCAACGAAGTCGCCTGGCGCGTCGGCTACGAATCCGCGCCGCACTTCTGCACCGTCTTCAAACAACAGACCGGGAAAACCCCCACAGAATACGCCCGATCTCTCGGAAAACCCAAACACCACTGACCCCATTCAAAATCGGTTTCCAATGTCCAAGTCGCAGCTTCCAAAAAAGCGTCCACCTCTTTGTACCAAATCTCTTTTGGGTTCGACATTCCCTCAGGGACACGGGTCGCGGTGCATTTTTCCAACCCTTGGAAGCTTTTTCTCTACGTTACAGACAATTCCAGCGACGGTGTGGTTTCATTCAAGGCGAAGGATTTGTCATTCAGCTGGAACTCAAAACCCCGGCCTTCCAACAGCTCGAGTTCGATGATTTTTTCGCGAAGAACGACCCGCACATGCGAGTTATTAAACCGATAGTTGAATTGCAATCGTTTCCAATCTTTGGACATTCTGGGGTCGATATAGAGTTTTCCATCTTGCACCACAAAACCGGCGATTCCCTGAACAATGCTCAGCCACGCCCCGCCCATAGAGGCTGTATGAAGACCGCCACCCGAACCCTGATAGTTGTCAATGTCTAGGCGGACGGTATATTTCAGATAAGGCAGAACCTGTTCCGTCTGGCCAATTTCGTTGGCCACGATGCTGTACGCGCACGGAGACAGGGACGAGTCATTGATTGTTTTGGGTTCGTAGAACTCGTAGTTCTTTTTCTTTTGTTCCAGCGAATAGTCTTTGGAGCGTAGCACCATCAGCAAAACGACGTCGGCTTGTTTCAGCAGTTGTTTCCGGAACAGGTTCAGCGGATGGATTTCATGTTTTTTATATTCATCGGTCTGCATCCATTCTTCCAGATTGACCGGGTCCCGATAGAGGAATTGATCATCCTGCAAATGGATTCCGAGTTCCTCTGAATAGGGAATGTACATGCTGTCTTTTGCACGCTCCCAGTCGGCGAGTTCTGCATCGGTCAGGCCAATTTTTTCTCGGAGAGCCTGCAATTTTTCCGGCGCGCTTTCCGCCAGTTTTTTGACCATCTGAAGGGTGAAGTCAAAATGATGCATGGTCAGGGTATTGGTATAACAATTGTTGTCGACCATTGGGCTGTATTCATCTGGGCCGCAGACGCAGTTCATACAGAACTGATTGCCCCGAGCGGGAATGAAAGCCCCGACATCAAAAAGACATCGGGAGGTTTCCATCAGGATTTCGAGCCCCTTCTCCGCCACATAATTATAGTCCCCCGTTACCGCGCTATACTGCTTGATCGACAGACCAATGGCGCACTGCAGGTGATACTGCGCGGTTCCGGCTTCATAAATAAACGAGCTCTCCTCCCCGTTGATGGTTTCCCACGGGAACAAGGCTCCTTTCAGGTAGACAAACTTGGCGTGCTCTCTGGCTTTCTCTAGCGTGTTATATCGAAAATCGATCAGCGCCTTTGCATATTCCGGATAGGCGTTCAGCAGGAAGGGCTGGATGTAGATTTCCGTATCCCAGAAGCATTTGCCCGCGTAGCTGTATCCCGTCATTCCTTTCGCGCCGATGTTGGTCTGACCGTCTTTTCCTGAATTCTGAACCAATTGCATCATGCAAAATCGAATGCCCTGCTGGATCGCATCGTCGCCGTCGATGAGTATGTCTGCGTTCTTCCAGAACTCAGCCCAATAATTGTCTTGCTCCGTTTCCAACAACGCCATTCCGTCGGCGGCGTCTTTCTCTACGCCCACGCTCGCCCGGTTGATGGCATCCAAATCGTCTTTTTTCGCCAACACAATATTGACATACTTGCTAACGGTTATGGTCTCTCCGGATTGTACGGTTTGTGAATACCGGCTAAGCGTTCGCGTTCCCTCAGCGGTGCTTTCGACGCCTTCGGCCGAACCGTTGATCTGCACCAGGGAGGCCATCGCTACGCGTTGGCCACTACGCGCTGTAACCAGTTCCATTTGTTGCCGGTTTTTATCGGCGCTCAAAGAATCTACGGACAAATATTTGATCTTTGAGAAGAGGTTTTTAACGTCGCCCTCCAGCTCGGTCGAAAACTGAATCTCTGCGTCTTGATCCACGGAAACCGAATATTCGATGGCGCAGGAGTTTTTTCGGGTCAGGCAGATTATTTTTTTGGTTTGAACCGAAACCGTTTTCCCTTGTTGGGTTTTCCACTCGACACACCGCGTCACCACGCCGGTTTTCATGTCAAAAACGCGCTCTGTTTTCAACCGTGTCACATCCGGAAGACAAAACACCTCGCCATCCACGCGGAGTACAATCATGTGCCAATCGGGAATTCGCAACATGATCTGGTGCTTGTCGGTCAGCCCTTTGCGACGAAAGGTATAGAGAACATCTTCGTATTCAAACGACCCGTTCAAAAAACAGGCGTTATAGCTGTCCCACTCGTTATCGGACAGTGGCTCATCGTAAGATCCGCGCATTCCGATAAATCCGTTTCCCTGCGAAAAAACAGCCTCTTTATGCAGGATGTCCGTCCGATCCGAGGAG
Organism: Candidatus Cloacimonadota bacterium; assembly: GCA_029934195.1. GTDB lineage: Bacteria > Cloacimonadota > Cloacimonadia > Cloacimonadales > JAOZMQ01 > JAOZMQ01. The sequence goes on from JAOZMQ010000389.1 coordinate 2,553, forward strand.
AACTCATCTTCCACGAGTTTCCAGACATCCAATCCAAATGTATTTTCTTTTCTAGGTTTAAATCTCATCGTCTACCTTTCTATTTGAAAAAATCGATCACGGTTTGCAGGTCGGTTTTTTCGATGGAGTCCGTGCGAATATCGCAGGCACCCAGTTCGGCGGGGCCAACGCCCCAAACCCCCATTTTCGCGGCCTTGGCACCGTCAACCCCGGCCAGTGCATCTTCGACCACGAGGCAATCTGCCGGAGCGATTCCGACCTGCTCCGCCGCTAGCAAAAACACTTCCGGATCGGGCTTTGTGTTGGTGATGTGACCCCCATGGGCAACCGCGTCAAAAAAGCCATCGTCCAACCCCGCCTGTTTCATTAAGGCCGGCGTGTTTTTGCTGCTGGAGGCAACGGCCAGCTTAAAGCCTTTTGCTTTGAGCTCTTTCAAGAAAGGTTTCACGCCGGGAAGAAGCAAGGCATCGCCGGATTCATTCACCAGCTTTTTATAGAACTCATTTTTATCTTCCATGAATTTTTCCATCTCCTCCTCGGATGGGTTCACCTGACCATCCAACATAATCAGCAGAGATTCTTTTCTTGAAACCCCGCGCAACTGATCGTTCTTTCTCTCATCGAAAGAAACCCCCAAACGATCCGCGAGCATTTTCCATGCTTTAAAATGACAGATTGCACTGTCGACCAAGACGCCGTCCAAATCAAAAACGATCGCTTTTTCTGAGTAATTCATGAATCCATTCTCCTTCTTATTT
>JAOZMQ010000390.1 GCA_029934195.1 Candidatus Cloacimonadota bacterium
GTGAAAAAAGTTCTGATGCTCAAATAACCAAAAGCAGAAGGGATTTAGCAGAAGGGACTCCCTGCAAATACTCCTTTCCACTACCGAAGGCGACAATGCGAATTGTCGCCTTCATTTTGTATCAGCGATGTATTTTAACTCATTGAGGAAGGGGCGTTTCATTTTGTCGAAATTCTCGAATCACACTCCCGTTGGTCGCTGCGATTCAAGTCTTTCTCAATACACCCTAAATCCAACACCAAACACATTTTTACTGAAAGTTATATCCCCAACCCATATTTTTCAATCCGTCTTTTTAGTGAATAATAACTTATGCCGAGAAACTTAGCGGCTTTTGTTTTTATCCCATCGGATTTGCGAATAGCTTTTTTTATTAAGAAAACTTCGTTTTCTTCAATATTCAGGTTAATATCTTTGTTAAATTCTGTTTTTTTGTCTTCGCCCCTAAAAATAATATCATAACTATCAATTTTGTTGTTATCACTAAAAAGTATAATTTTCTCAAGAATATTAATTAATTCTCTAACATTTCCGGGATAATCATAATTATATAATTTTTCTAAAGCAGATGTGGTAAATTTGGTTTTTTGGTGATTGAGTTTTTCTACAATTAATTTTGAATAATAATCAATCAATAATGGAAGGTCTTCTTTTCTTTCTCTCAATGGCGGTATTAATATTTCAATTGTATTAATTCTGTTAAATAAATCGAAGCGGAACAATTTTTTCTCAATTAACTCTTCTAAAGGTTGGTGTGTAGCAGAGATTAAACGGAAATCAACTTTATAATCTTTATTACTCCCAATCGGAGAAATTGACTTTGATTCTAATACTCTTAAAAATTTTGCTTGTATATCGGCTGGCATTTCTGCTATTTCATCTAAGAAAAGAGTGCCGTTATTTGCTTTTAAAAAAAGCCCTCTTTGCTCGTAACTCGCACCGGTGAAGGAACCTTTTGAGTGACCAAATAATGTACTTTCTGCTAAACTTTTTGTAAATGAAGCACTGTTTATATCAATAAATGGAAATTTGCTGCGGTCACTAGAATAGTGAATTAGTTTTGCAAAAAGTTCTTTTCCGGTACCGGATTCTCCGCGTAATAAAACACTTACATTTTTACTTTTAGCAGACAAAAATGATTGTTGAATTGCTTTTGTCAGCTTTTCACTATTACCAATAATTGGACAACCAATTTTTCGAGCAATTTCATTTGAAATTTGTGTACGAGTATTTTTGAAAGCATAATGAAATATATTCCCAGAATTAATTAACGGATTTTGATTGAGCTCTTTTTCTTTTCTTTTTAATTTTTCATCGTATTTCTTGTTTAATTTGAGAGTTTGTTGAAGACATAAAAAAGCTTCTTTATAGTCTCTTTTCTTTTGATAACAATTTGCCAAGTTTTCTAAAATTGTAATAATTTGATTTTCATTTTTCTGTTTTTTGGCGAGCTCTTCTGCTTTTCTGAATTTAATGATAGCCTCATCAAAATTTTTCATATTCATAAAAAGTATGCCTAAATTCTGATAAATGATTTGTTCCTGCCTTTCATCTTTTTCTTGTTGAATATGAAATGATGCTTTATCGTAAAGCTTTAATGCTTCTTCAAAATTTTGTGTTTTGTTGTTAATTCTCCCTAAATTAATCAAACACCCAATAATCAATTTAGAATTATGAACTTTTGTAGCGTGTTCAAGAACCGATGCGATATTTTGTTCTGCTCTATCATATTTCTCTAAATTTATTAAAACAACGCTGGTATTAAAATTAATGGAATAATACATATCAGTTTCATTTTGTTTTACATAATCCAGATTTATTTGCTCAAAATATTGAAGTGCCTTTTGATTTTCATTTATGCGAGCATAAACAGATGCGATATTTACAAGAATTGCTATTTTGTCCATCGGTGGATATTTACCTTTAAAAAGTTTTAGACTTTCCTCAAAATACATTAATGCTTTTTGATAATTATTTCGTGCTGAGTTGAGGCGACCAATAGCAGCGTATGCGAGTTTTAGAGATGTTTCATAATTTGCTTGTTTGGCAAACTCCAATCCTTTTAGATAAAGGGCTTCGGCTTTATCAAATTTACCTTTTGATTCATAAAGAAATCCAAGATTTGTGTATCTTCCGGGAATAATATCATTTCGTTCCGCTCGTTCTATCAATCGTAATGATTCTTGAAGGTAATAAATACTTTTTTTATCATTATTAGAAGTAAAATAATACTGCCCAAATGCTTGATACAATTGTGCAATCATTGCATCATCAGTGATGATTGCCTTGAATTCTTCTTCCAAAAAAATCATTTTTTCTAAAACTTTAAGATTATTCATATTTGATGTAAATTTTACAACTATTAGATAGCTATCTGTAAAACTGAGTTTAATATGATTTTGTGGATTGCTTTCGAAAGTTAAAAAATCTCTCAAAATTATTAGATAATCATCAAAATACTGGAAAATGTTTGTATTCCTCTCAACATAACAAATTTTAAATACTTCATTGTAGATTATTATCTTTTCTATCTTTCCGGAGCTTTCTAATTGTTTTATTTTTTCTTCTAAAGTCATATATACCTCCTTCATTTTCGCAGAACACTGCGATTTTAATCTGCGAAAACGAAGGCGGACTGTCAAATGATATTTTTCTCATATGAATTTTATGTTTCTAAAAGCTGATTTTATAGCAGTTTAAAGCATAATGATTTATTTTTTGATAGTTAGCTCTGTATGGCATAAAAAATGTATATGTATAATAAAACAGAAGGAGATTTAAGTATGAAAAAGACAAAATTTATTTTTTTGGTTTTGCTGATATTGTTATCAGTTATGAATACAGGTTTATTGTATGGAGTTTATTACATCGATTATGAAATACGAACCGATGATTTTTGGGCTGATGTGGGTGGAGATGCTGCTTCACAAGGCTCAAGTGCCGAAGAACCACATTGGAAAGTGGCTGTAGCCGTCTCAGCAGATACAGCTATTTATCCAGCTGAATATGTATGGAAAACTACTCGTTATACTTCCGGTCCTAATTATCAAAACGGCGATTGGTGGAATACATCCACAAATGTTATACAGTCTGGAACTATTAGAGATGATCAAGATTATTTGGGAATAGCACTAAAATGCTGGGAAGAAGATACTCCAATTGATCATACTCAACTTGATGCTGGAGATGATAACTATTTATTTGACACTGGAAATAACTCGCGGAAGGGAGATGGCGGAATTAGTTCGTATCTCAGAGGTAATCAGGATAATTTTCACGGCAAAGATGGTGATACTGGAGAATTTGA
>JAOZMQ010000051.1 GCA_029934195.1 Candidatus Cloacimonadota bacterium
TCGCTTCTATGAAGCTGAAAAATAAATAATTTCCCAATTAATCTTTTCTTCTTGATCTTGAGTCCTTCAGGGTTAAAAAATCCTTTTCGTTTAGATACTTATTAACCACACTCATTCACAATCTTTTCACAAAAAGCTCATTTCTTTTGTACAAGTTTGCGAAAGAGTTTGGTTAAATATTGGATATTTATAAGAAGGACAATAGAGGTAAATTCAAAAAAATAATACCGCTCTCATAGTTTTTCCCCGACCATTCATATAAATCTGTTGCAAAAATCCTTTTTCCTCTACCTTTAAATTCGACCGATGATTTAGTTTATACTCGACGAAAAACAGGTTACATTTTATTTTTTTACTAAAAACCTTTACATATTTATTAAAAAATATTTATCAATTTTAAATTAGAAATAAATTGCAAGAGGTTAGTATGAAAATCCGGTCTCATTTAATTTTTACTTATGCTTTTCTTATTTTGGTTATAGTGTTTATTCTCTCAATACGTAATTATACAGCATTACAACAATTTTCTGAACAATATCAAATAGCAACAGAAGGTTTAGCTATGGATATTACGTCATCTGAAGTAAACCTTGCAGAAGAAATTATTGGAAATTATGCAAAAAAAATGGTTGAAATGAGAGCTATACAGGTTGCAAATGAAATTGCATTTCTACTCCGAAACAAAACAAATCCAACCAATAATTATTTAAGAAATCATCAACAATTACGAAAAATTGCTTCTCAAAAAATTTATACTTTGCAGGGAATCGAAGCTGGTTATTGTGATCTTTTAGATACTTCAGGTGAAGCTATCATCCACCCGAATAAATCTGTAGAAGGTCGAATGTTTCAAGAGTATCAAGAACAATTTCCAGAAATGTGGAACCTTGTTTCTAAATCATTTACAAAAGATTATGTCAATGGTACCTACAGTTTCATTGATAGTAATAAAGAAAAAGTCAGAAAATATATGTTTTTGAAACATGTTAATAATTCAGATTTGATAGTTGTAGTTGCTGTAAATGTTGACGAATATTTTTCTCAAGTAATTCCAATTATAAAAGCAAGTGGCAAATCAACTCAAGAACGAGCAAAAGCTGAATCAAGAGAATTAAGTAAAAAATTTCTGCCAAAGGTAACTTTTGTAAAAATAATTTCATCTCCAATAGTAGTTTTAATTGGGATTCTATTTGGCTTATACTTTGCAAAAAAGATTTCTACTCCAATTTATAATCTAAAAAATCATTTGCACAAAATGATTGAAGGTGATTTTTCTGTTTCCATTGAACCGGAAGGAAGTATTGAGTTAAAGCAACTTGCAAATTCTTTGAATGAATTATCTTCTCATCTTAATTCTCTTTTTGCTCATGTGAAAAAATCTGCAATAAATTTAATGTCCACTGCAACAGAGATTGCTGCTTCATCACATCAACAAGAACAAGCAGTTCAAGAATTCGGAGTTTCCACAAATCAAATTTCTATCGCTACTCGTCAAATTACTTATACAACTGATGATCTTGTTTCTACAATGAAAACAATAAATGATAAAGCTTTCATCACTTCTGATTTGGCAGCTAAAAGTCAAACTGGACTTTCAGGTATGGAGCAAACAATGAAGGATTTCACCAATTCAACAAAAAAAATTGCAAATAAATTTTCCATTATCAGCGAAAAAGCTTCCAATATTACCTTCATTATAGAAACTATTTCTCAAGTAGCTGAACAAACAAATCTTCTCTCACTCAATGCAGCAATCGAAGCAGAGAAAGCCGGAGATTATGGTCTGGGATTTTCTGTTGTTGCTACGGAGATTAGAAGATTAGCTGATCAAACAGCTATAGCAACTCTTGATATTGAAAAGATGATAAAAGGAATGCAAAGCTCGGTTTCTTCCGGCGTTATGGAAATGGATAAATTTATGGATAAAGTCTCATCTGGAGCTTCTGATGTAAATTCAATAAGTATTCAATTGGAAAATATTGTCACTCAAATTCAAAATTTATCTCCATCATTTAGCGTTGTTCTTGAAGGAATGAAAGCTCAAACAGAAGGTACACAGCATATAGATCGAGCTATGCAAAAATTGAGCATTGCAGCAAATAGGTCTGCAGATTCTGTTAGTGAGTTTAACAAAGCAGCAACTCAATTAAAAAAAGCAACTGAAAAAATGCAAGATGAGATCAGAATTTAATCAATGAAGGAGAATCTAAAGTGAAAATCAAAAGACAATTAATTTATTCCTATATTATTATTATTATTGTAGTTACATTTATTGAAATTTCCCTCTCTTTTGCTTTCTTAAAACAAATTTCAATGAAATATAAAAGCATCAAGCTATCAGTTAAAGAGCAAATATTAAATGATAACAAAGATTTATCAAAAAAGATTTTATCTCAATATGGAGAATCTATTGTTGATATGGAAGCACAAAATGCAATCTCAAAATTAAAACTTCTTTTTGAAAATATAGATATTGCCAACATAGAATCTTTGAGGGAAAACACTGAAATTGTCGCTATTGCTTCCAAACATATTCTTTCACTTGATGGTTCAAATGCCGGATATTTGGCAATGCTCGATAAAAAAGGAAAAATGCTAATACATCCAAACAAAGAATTAGAAGGAAAAAATCTCAGTGAATGGAAGGATAAATTCCCGGAAATGTGGTCGCTGATACATCGCTCATTTACTGAAAAAAAAGTTAAGGGTTATTATTCTTTTTTTGATGAAAAAACTAATTTTAGTAAAGACAAATTTATGGTGTTACGTCATATACCAGATAGTGATTTTGTTATTACTGCTACTGTTTATATAGAAAATTATTATGCCTTTGTCCATAAAAAAATCGCAATTTCCAGTTTAGATAATGAAGAGAAATCAAATAAAAATTTTGAAGAAATCAAACATTTATTTCTGTTTAAAAATACAATTTCTATTATAATCATAATTATTTTTTTACTTTTGTTAGGCTATATGTTAAGTTTAATCTTTTCTTTAAAAATCTCAAAACCAATTAATGCTTTAAAAATATCAGCTGAAGAAATGCAAAAAGGAAATTTCACAAAAGTAAAAGCAAAAAGTGTAGAAGAAATTCAAGATCTTATAGTTTCATTTAATAAATTATCTGATTTAATGAAAAAATTAGTAAACCAAGTTCAAAGTTCCGGTATTCAATTGCTTTCCACTTCAACAGAAATTTCTGCTACAGCTCGATTACAAACTCGAACAATTACAGACTTTAAAGAATCTACAAGTGAAGTTGCAGTTGCAACTATTCAAATTTCTGAGACATCACAAGAATTATCCGCAACAATATCTAAAGTAACTGATATTGTCAGCTCGACTTCTGAGGTAGCAGATCAAGGATTAACAAACATTTCTCAGATGAAAATAACAATGCTTACGCTAAAAAAAGCAACAAAATCAATATCAGAAAAGTTGAAAATTATCAACAACAACACTCGTAATATTACTTCAATTATTTCAACCATTACCAAAATAGCAGACAGAACAAATCTTCTTTCATTGAATGCTTCAATTGAAGCTAAAAAAGCAGGCAAATTCGGCTCTGGTTTTTCTGTAGTTGCCAAAGAAATTAGGCATTTAGCAGACCAAACTTCCGGAGCTTCTTTGGACATCGAAAGTGTGGTAAAAGATATGAATCTTGCTGTTTCCTCCGGTGTTGATGAGATGGATGTATTTACAGAAAAAGTTCAGCGGGGAGTTCATAAAGTTCATAGTATTAGTAAACAATTAAACGAAATAATTCAATTAACACAAAAAATATTGCCGGATTTCAATAAAGTTTATGAAGGAATGTTAGATCAAACTGCAGGTGCTGAAATGATTTCTAAAGCAATTACTCAATTGAACGAATCTGCACTAAAAACATCTGAATCCATTTCTGAATTTAATAAAGCAACAGAACAATTGAATATTGCTGCACATGGTTTGCAAGAAGAAGTCCAACATTTTAGCACTAAATAGCGGGAAATTCCACTTATGTTAATTTTAAAAATATCTCTTGCAAATAATAGTTTTGGGATTGATGTTAATGAAATAATTGAGGTTATTCCTTGGGTCAATTGTCAAAAGATCAATTTTGCACCAAAATATGTTCTTGGAATTATCAATTATAGAGATCAACTTGTTCCGGTAATTGACTTGGTTCATCTACTGAATGAAGTTTCTGCAACAAACAAAATCAGCAGTAGAATTATAATTACTAAATATGAATTTGAGCAAAAAGATTATCTCGTTGGAATGCTTGCGGAAAACATAGTAGAAACTGAATTTGTAGATGAAAGTACACTCATTTCTAATAACTTGAATTTTAAAAATATCAAATTTCTTGGAGCTTATGCCAAAAATGATGATAGTTATCTGCAAATTCTAATATTAAAGCAAATTATTGATAAATCTCTAAAAAAATATTTTTCGGGATTATAATAAATGGAATCTTCTCACTTTTCACAAATATTCAAAATTCTTGAAACTAAACTTGGTCTGGATTATCATTCTATTGGGGAGACAATATTAATAAAGAAACTCATTCAAATAAAAGATGAAAAAAAGATTAATTCTTGGAGTGATTTTCTTGACAAATTGGAGTTTTCAGAGATATTTTTTCAAGAATTGATTGATAAAATACTTATTTCAGAAAGCTGGTTTTTTAGAGATGAAACTGCTTTTTTTTGTTTAGAGGAAATTTCTAACACTTTATTGGGAAATAAGGAAACGATCAAAATCCTTTCAATTCCGTGTGGGAAAGGTGAGGAACCATTTTCTATTTTGATAGAATTAATGTCTCTGAATATCTCTCCCAAAAAAATTGAAATTGATGCTCTCGATGTATCTCAAAAAAATATAGAACTTGCAATCAAAGCAGAATATTGTCCAAATTCTTTTCGCTCAAAATTATCAGAAAAGCATCGCTCTTTTTTTATCGAAAAAGCTAACGAAATAACGAAAGTAAAAGACTCATTTCAACAACTTATTAATTTTGAAAGATATAACCTTTTAAATATTGATACTTTCAGAAATGAAAAATATTACGATATAATCTTTTGCAGAAATATCTTTATCTATTTAACAGAAAACCAAAAGATGAAAACTCTATCTGACATTTGTAACTTGTTGAATGACAAAGGATTTCTTTTTGTTGGTCACTCTGAGACTAATTTGCTATCAAAGATTTCTTCTGAAATACAATATTATAAATCATTTATTTTCCAAAAAAAACAAACCATTTTTAAAAGTTCCAAAATCCAATTCTCTCCTCAACAATCAAATAAAATTCCTATACCATTTTTACATAATAAACCAAAACAAAATCATAATAAAATCCAAGCAAAATCTTTTTCAAATTTGCAGGAAAATAAGATGATGAATATTGAAGCAGCTTTTGAATTTGCTGACAAAGGTAATCTTGATTTGGCAGAAAAAATATGCGACAAATTAATTAAGCAAAATAAAAATCTACCAAGATGTTTTTTTTTGAAAGGAATTATTTATCAAATTCGTGATGATAAAATAAAAGCTACTGATTATTTCCGCAAAACAATCTATTTAGAACCAGAGAATGAAGAAGCTCTAATAAATTATCACCTACTTTTAGATGAAATCGGAGAGCTAAAAATATCAGAAAAAATTAAACAAAGATTAAAAAGAATTGAAGTAAAAAAATTAGAGGGAAAATGAAAAATACAAGTATTTGTCCCGAATGTTGGGCAAAAATTGGCTCATTTGGAGATCGCTCTTGTTATGAACTATCGGAATTAATTCATTGTTCAAATTGTAAAACTTATACTTTTTCCGGTAGAGAAATATTCAATAGAAAAATTTCCAATAGAGAAAAAAACGAGTGGACAGAAAATATTTCTCAAGTCAAAGAAACAAACTTGGAAAACAAATTTTCTATTTTAATTTGGCAAATTGGAGATGAAATTATGGCAATAAATACATCATCTGTTGTCGCTGTTATTAAAGCAAAGGAGATTCATAATATTCCACATAAAAAATCTTCTCATCTTCTTGGACTTGTGAATTTTATGGGCGAACTTTTACTTTGTGTTTCTCTTGTTTCATTAATGAAAATTGACACTCCGAAAATGCGATTTAATAATTTTATAATTCTTAAATTAAATGAATCGGATAATTTGGTTTTTCCGGTTAATGAAATTATGGGAATTCATAATTTTAATTTTGATAAAATTCAAGAATCACCTTCCAATATTAGAGATTTTGAAGACAATATTTCTTTGGGAATTTTAGAATGGAATGATAAAAATATTGAAATAATTGATGGCAAAAAACTTCTCGATATATTTGTAAAAAATTTGAGGTAAAATAATGAGTAATAATTATGATTCTTCAACACTATCGCTTTTTAATACCGAGTTTAATGAACAAACAGCAATTCTATTAGAAATATTTACAAAAGGAATTATTGATTCTGAAGAAGAATATCAACAGGTTTTGTCCTCTCTAAGAAGTCTTGTAACTATCTCACAAATTACAGAGTTATCTTTTTTTATTGATCTTTTTGAAGCAATCGAAAGTATTATTTTAAATTACAAATTAGAATCTCTTCAAAAAGAAAATAAAGTTTTAATAGAATTAAACATTTTCATTTTGCAAATTTCTGATTTTCCAATCAATTCTCCGGAAAAATTTGAAAATTGGTTTTCAGAAAAAAAAATATTCAATGATAAAATACAAACAATTTTGCAAGAATCTATAAGAAATACAGAGGCACAAATAAAGGTGACGGAAACTAACACAAATGCAGATTATGTAGATTATTCGATGCTTGATTTATTCCTCAATGAAATTAGTACAAACATAATGGTATTTAATGAATTTTTACTAAAGATTGAGGATTCACCTGCAAATATTGAATTTATTGAACCTTTGATGAGAGCTGCTCATTCACTAAAAGGAGCAGCAAGAATTATGCAAATGGATGTAATAGTTGATCTAACACATTCAATGGAAGATTTATTTGTTAAAGCTCAAAATAAAGAGATTGTATTAACTGAAACCGATATTGATATTTCTTTGAAGGCTGTAGATGTTTTTAGTCAAATGTTAGAAATCCAATCATCGGAAATTTCAAATTGGTTAATTTCACAAAATGAAAATATCTATAGAATAAATAATGAGATTAAGAACCGAAAACTTTCTCATAAACCAAAGGAAATTGTAGCTCAAAAAAAAGAAAATTTCCCCTCGGATTCTTTACCAATTGTTTGTGAACAATCACCAAGCGAAATAAAAATCTCAATAAAAAAATTGGGAAAAATTCTTGGGCTTTCCAGTCAAGTTATGATTGAAAATAAATGGTTAGATTCATTTACAGAATCTTTATTAAAAATTAAAAGAAATTCCTTTTCTATGCTTAAAGATTTTGATGAAGTTACAAATAATATTCCAGTTGAGAACAAAAAGTTATTCAGCAAATTTTTAACAAAAGTAAGTAAAGAGCTTTCACAAAATATTACAGACATCACAAATAACATTAATTATTTGGGACAGTATTCACGGAAAATGAGTAATATTACAGAAAAATTATATGGGAATGTGGTCAGCTTGAGAATGCGTCCTTTTTCCGATTTAACATCACAATATCAGCGTAGAGTACGAGATTTGGCAAAAAATCTTGGTAAGCGAGTAAAAATACAGATTAACGGGAAAAACACTGATGTTGATAGAGATATTTTGGCAAAATTAGAAGCACCTTTAAATCATCTTTTACGGAATTCTATCGATCACGGAATTGAATCTCCTGAAATTAGAATAATGAATGGGAAAAGTGAAACCGGATTAATTACTATTTCTGCTTTTCATAAAAATGGAATGCTAAATATTGATATAAATGATGATGGAAACGGAATTTCAATCGATAAGATTAAACAGAAAATAGTTGATAAAAAATTGAGCACAAAAGAAATTATTGAAAATCTTAACAAAGAAGAAATTCTGAACTTTCTATTTCTTCCGGGGTTTTCAACTCGCGATTTTGTTACTGAATTTTCTGGAAGAGGTGTTGGTTTAGATGTTGTTCAAAGCATGATTCAAGCAGTAAATGGATCTATTTTTATTGAATCTGAAACTGGAATTGGCACTACTTTTCATTTAACACTTCCACTTACTTTATCAATTGTTAGAACGTTACTTGTTACAATTTCTGATGAATATTATGCTTTTCCACTTACAAAAATTGAAAAGGTTTTGCAAATAAATCAAAAAGAAATTCAAACTGCAGAGGGGCGAAAATATTTTACTTTTAATAATGAGAAAATTGGCTTGATTTCAGCAGCTGAAGTACTTGAACTTAAAACAAGACCAATTACTTCAGGAAAGATTCCGATCATTCTTCTCAAGAAAAACCAATTTATTTACGGATTAATAATTGAAAAATTTATCGGAGAGAGAGAATTAGTTGTTAGACCATTAAATAAACTTCTTGGCAAAATTGCAGATATTAATTCAACTGCAATTTTGGATAATGGCTCACCAGTTTTAATTATTGATGTTGAAGATATGTATTTATCCATTGATAAAAAATTGAATGCCGGATTACTTAAAGATATAAACCTTAACTACAAGAATAATTCCTCTGAAAAAAAACGCATCTTAATTGTTGATGACTCCATTACTGTTCGCGAGTTAGAAAAAAAGATTTTAGAAAAATCCGGTTATTATGCTGAAACTGCAATTGATGGAATTGATGGTTTAAACTCCTTAAAAGCCGGAAATTTTGATTTATTAATTTCTGATATTGATATGCCACGAATGAATGGTTTTGAATTAGTACAAGAAGTCAGAAAAAATAAAAATTATTCTAAAATTCCGATCATAATTGTCTCTTACAAAGATAGAGAATCTGACAAATTAAAAGGTTTGGAAGCAGGAGCAGATTACTATTTAACCAAAAGCAGTTTTCAAGACAGAAGATTTTTGATTGCTGTTGAAGATTTGATTGGTAAAGCGAATAATTAGAATGTGCGAGATAAAGATTCCAATATAAAAAGGTATAAATTGCCACTATTCTTTAATCTTTGGAAGTCTCTTTTTCGTGCCTTTCGTAGCTAAGAATCTTTTAATAATAGGTTCAATAAAATGATAGTATTTTTTACACAGTTGAAAAAATCTTGACGTGAATATCCATTTGTGTTGACTTGTATATTTTTAAATAACATATAAATAAAGGAGATTACTATGTCACAATTCACTACTTTCTTTGTTGGAGAATCTTTCTTTGGTCTCAACATTTTACAGGTAAAAGAAATTAACAATAATATGAAATTTACTTACGTACCTGATAGCCCCAATTATATCAAAGGATTACTAAATTTACGTGGACAAGTCATAACAATTTTTGATTTAGCAAAAAGAATTGGACGGGAACCAATCGTCATTGGTACACTAACTCGAAATTTAATTCTAAAAACAGATAACGAAACTTTATTGCTACGCGAAAAAGGCTTAATCAATAAAGAAGTAGGAAATGATGGAATTGGATTCATCGTAGATAGAATTGGAGATGTTATTGAAATTGATGATAATCGCATATCTTCTACACCCGCAAATCTAACAACAATTGCAAAAGAATTTATTTCCGGCGTTGTTGAGATGGATAACAATTTGTTAATATTGTTGAATATTACAGAATTAGTAAATTTTAATACGAAGTAATATTTGTACAAATACTAAAAAAAACTTTTAGAACAATCTGATAGGAATATTTTGTACAAGGTCGTAAAGATTTCAAAACTCAAGCTTCTATATCTCTGATTGTGCGGATACAGATAAGTTAGTATGATTTCAAAATGTAAAAGGATAGATTAATGTTCAAAAAAGATTTTGCTAAAATATATGATTGGGAAATATCATTAATGAATAAGCAACAAACAAGAGATATTGCTTTTTGGGGTGACTTTGCAAGTTCCATTGACGGTCAAATTTTGGAAATTGGAGCAGGAACAGGAAGAATAACTATTCCATTACTTGAACAAAAAAATAAGATTTTTGCTCTTGATAACTCAGATTTAGCTCTGAACCAACTCCGAAAGCATCAAGATAAATATCCTTTCTTAAAGATTGTAAAGGCTGATATGAGCAATTTTAACCTATCAAATAGATTTAAAGCAACAATTATTGGTTATTCATCATTTCAACATCTTGAAACACTTGAAGAAGAATTGAGTTGTTTGAAAACAATTCATAAACATCTTGAAACCGGAGGATTATTAGGAATAGATATAAATCCGGTTATTTGTGATGGTCAAGAAGAATTGCAGAAAGCTCATCTTTATACAGAATTTTGTCCGCAGACTGAAAGCGTAATTTCTATGTACACTTCTTATAAAACAGATTTGATTCAGAAAATTAGAACTTGGAATGACCTTTATATCTCAATTGATCCAAAAGGAAGACAAGAACAATTTACTAATAAGATTATTTTGAAAGAATGTAATCTTGATTATATGCGACTGCTTTTGTCAGATACAGGATTCGAGATTGTGGAAGTTTATGGCTCTTTTGATAAAACTCTTATTTCTCAATATTCTCAAAATATTATCTATATCTGCCGGAAAAAATGATAATTTCCCATAAATTTTGAAATTCAAAAATGAAAGAAATTCTTATAGTATTGGAAAATTAAATTGGATTAAACCAACGAGATCATATATAATTAAGGAATAATTATAAATGGTCATTAAAAAAAAAAGCAATTAAATAAGATTTTTACTTGACTAAAATTACACATAATATCCTTTACTCTTTATTTATAAATATAATATTCTAAATGGAGGAGTCTTTGAATAAATTAACTTTTGTAACTCTTATTCTTATTAGCATTTTGTTTACCTCATGTGCTATTCAAAGTGCAAAAAAATTGAACTTTAATTTTTCGAAAAATATGCTGATGCCGATTGAAGAGCATGATATCTCGATAACATTTCATCCAAATAGTAAATTGTTATTATTTGTTGATAATATGACAGTAAATCGTAAAAAGATTAAAGAGATTTTTGGAAGTGGATTCATTTTGAATAAGAATGCTTCACTTCAAAATGTTTACGTTGAAGATTCTAATCATTTAGTTCAAAAGGTCTCATCTTTTAATGCTTCATATTTTGGTAACGATGTTACAGAAAGCTTCTTATCCAAGATTAAAGAAATTGGTACAATTTACGAAATTGAGCTCTCTCCTTATGAGACTGGGAAAAACCAAGTAAATATTACAATCAAATATTCGATTAAGATAGATGATAAGACTTTGGGCTGTTCGGCAAATAACACTACTTTATTAATTGATGATAATTATTTTTGGTTTCCTACAAGTCCACGACAATCTTCTGCTTATACAATTCAAATATTTACACCTAATAGGTTTGATGTTTTAATTGATGACAAAAAGGGAGAAGAGGAATTGAGATCTGGAAAGTTTAAGAAAACATCTTTTTCTTATCCTTCTTTGATAAAACCAATAGTCATTAGTGGAAAAGGATAATATGCTGAAGTAGCTCAGTTGGTAGAGCAACTGATTCGTAATCAGTAGGTCAGGGGTTCGATTCCCCTCTTTAGCTCTTGGGAGATAGGATTACGCTAAAAACAATAAAAAATGTAATTGTTTTGATGATTTTCACAGTTGTTCTTGCGTTGGGAGTGATGGTAATAATTTGTTGCCACAATTATCATCTCTATTAGTTTTTGATAATGATTAATTCTGTCTATATCGTATTTGAACGAAAAGTAAGTTTTACGAATATTATTTTTTTATTGCTACTCTGTTAGCTTACTTCTCTTTTTATCTTCACCCACCGCTAACCATTGGGCTACAAAAATGTCGTCTCTACGAGGCTAAAAAATAAGTAATTTCCCATTTATCTTTCTTCACTAACTTTATCCTTCATGATTAAAAATCCTTTTTTAGTTCAGATATTATATACTCATAAGCAATAATACAATTCTCTTGCGAATAAGCGGGAAAAGAGGATTATGAGGTCAGAAGTTCCTATCTTCAGAACACTTGACCTCATAGATATTTTTTTTTGCTAAACCTATAGATATTCAGTAGTTACAAAATTTCGTGATTTCCTTTTAATATTTTAATGTGACCTAATAAT
>JAOZMQ010000391.1 GCA_029934195.1 Candidatus Cloacimonadota bacterium
AAAATGAATGGTGGTTTTCTGTTGTAGATGTTATTGAAGTTTTGACAGATAGCAATAGACCACGAGATTATTGGTACAGATTGAAAAAAAGAGTGTTAGAAAAAACACTATTTGACTTGTCGACAATTTGTCGACAACTGAAATTACAAAAAATCGTGATGCTAAAGGATTTAATGAATTAAGTAAAGCAGCAAAAGACGGTGGAGATGTTGCCGGTATTGCTCGAAATAAATTAGAAAAAGAAAGCGGGAAAAAAGTTGTTTCAAAACATAATTATTTGGAAGAACCGCAAAATAAGAAATTAATAGAATA
The DNA here is from genome assembly GCA_029934195.1 of Candidatus Cloacimonadota bacterium. Lineage (GTDB taxonomy): Bacteria > Cloacimonadota > Cloacimonadia > Cloacimonadales > JAOZMQ01 > JAOZMQ01. The sequence goes on from JAOZMQ010000391.1 coordinate 313, forward strand.
ACAATACAACCAATTTGGAGGAAAGTATGAATATTCATGAATATCAGGCAAAGGAAATCTTTTCAAAGTATAGTGTTCCAATTCCCAAAGGAAAAATGATTGAGAATGCTGATGATGCTGTATCGGCAGCAAAAGAGATCGGTGGAAATATTTGGGCGATAAAAGCTCAAATTCATGCAGGAGGACGAGGAAAAGGCGGTGGAGTAAAACTTGCCAAAACTCTCGATGAAGTGAAAAAATATGCTTCTGAAATAATTGGAATGCAACTCATCACACATCAAACCGGAGCAGAAGGCAAGTTAGTTAAGAAAATTTATATCGAGGGTGGAATTGATATAAAAAATGAGTTCTATCTTGGAGTAGTTTTGGATAGAACTTCCGAAATGCCAGTAATGATGGCTTCAACTGAAGGTGGAGTTGAAATTGAAAAAGTAGCTGAGGAATCTCCCGAAAAAATAGTTAAAGTTGCTATTGATCCACTAATTGGTTTTAATGGTTTTCATGCTCGAAAATTAGCTTTTGGAATGGGACTCACACCAAATCAAGTTAAACATTTTTTCAAATTTGCTAAAGCATTGTACGCAGTTTATGCAGAAAATGATGCGAGTTTGATTGAGATAAATCCTCTTGTTTTGACTGGAGAAGATACATTTATAGCTCTCGATGGTAAAATGGGATTTGATGATAATGCTCTTTACCGGCATAAAGAGATTTCAGCAATGAGAGATTTTGACGAAGAAGAAGCAACCGAAACCGAAGCCGGCAAATATGGATTGAGTTATATCAAACTTGATGGAAATGTTGCTTGTATGGTAAATGGAGCTGGTTTAGCAATGTCAACAATGGACATTATCAAGCTTGAAGGTGGAGAACCTGCAAACTTTTTAGATGTAGGTGGAAGTGCCAGTGCAGAAACTGTTGCCAAAGGTTTTGAGATTATTCTTCAAGATAAAAATGTAAAATCAATTTTCATTAATATTTTTGGTGGAATTGTTCGATGTGATAGAATCGCTAACGGTATTCTTGAAGCAACTAAAAAAACAAAAGTCGGTGTCCCTTTAATTGTAAGATTAGACGGAACAAATGCTTTAGAAGCTGCCGAAATTCTTAAAAAAGCTAATATCGAAAATATCATAACTGCATCCACTCTTGCTGAGGGAGCAAAAAAAGCTGTTGAAGCTGTAAAAGGAGTTTAAAATGAGTATTCTTGTAAACAAAGATTCTAAAGTTATTGTGCAGGGTTTCACCGGAAAAGAAGGAACTTTTCACGCATCACAATGTATAGAATACGGAACAAATGTTGTAGGTGGAGTTACTCCGGGAAAAGGTGGACAAATTCATCTTGATAAACCGGTTTTTAATACTGTTATCGAAGCTGTTGAAAAAGTAAAAGCCGATACTTCTTTAATTTTTGTCCCGCCAGCTTTCGCTGCTGATGCCGTAATGGAAGCTGCCGAAGCCGGAATTAAACTGATCGTTTGTATTACGGAAGGAATCCCAATTTCTGATATGATGATTGCTTCTAAATATGTAAAAAAAATGAATTCGAGATTGATCGGACCAAATTGTCCTGGAATAATTACAGCTGATGAAGCAAAAATAGGAATTATGCCGGGATTCATTTTCAAAAAAGGAAAAGTTGGCTTGATTTCTAAATCGGGAACTCTTACTTATGAAGCTGCAAATCAAGTTGTTCTTGCTGGCTTAGGAATTTCTACAGCTGTCGGAATCGGTGGAGATCCAATTATTGGTACTACTTTTATTGATCTTCTGGAACTATTTGAGAAAGATGAAGATACTGAAGCAATCGTAATGATTGGAGAAATTGGAGGCGATCTCGAAATCAAAGCTGCTGAATATATCAAAGAAAATGTAACAAAACCTGTCGTTGCTTTCATCGCCGGACAAACAGCTCCAAAAGGAAAAAGAATGGGACATGCCGGAGCAATTATCGCCGGAAGTAAAGGAACTGCTCAAGAAAAAATGGAAGCTCTTGAAAATGCCGGTGCATTTGTTGTAAAATCTCCTGCTGATATTGGGAAAACAATAAAGGAAAAGATAATTAATAATTAATAATAAAGAGGGGGAATCCTCACTTTGATTGATTTGTAACTCGTAATTAAAAAAAGGAGTTTGAAATGAGAGAAATTAACGTAAAAGAAATTATACCAATTGTTAGAAAACTGTGTATTGATGCGAATTATTATATCGGTGAAGATGTAATTCTAAAATTAAAGGAATTCAATAAAAAAGAAGAATCAGAAACTGGAAAAGGTGTGATTTCTATTTTGTTGGAAAATTATGAACTTGCTGCAAAAGAGCAAATGCCTTCTTGTCAAGATACCGGTATTGCTGTTATTTTTATCGAACTCGGTCAAGATGTTCATCTTGTTGGAGGAGATTTTATTTCAGCTATTAATGAAGGTGTCCGGCGAGGCTACAAAGATGGTTATCTTCGTAAATCAATGGTCGATGATCCGATAATCGAAAGGAAAAATACTAAAGATAATACTCCTGCAATTATTTATACCGATATTGTCCCAGGAGATAAAATCAAAATTACCGTTGCTCCCAAAGGTGGAGGCTCTGAAAATATGAGCGAAGTGAAAATGATGAAAGCCGCCGATGGAATCGAAGGAGTTATTGAATTTGTAGTAGATAGAGTAAAACGATCAGGAGGTAATCCTTGTCCTCCAATTGTTGTTGGAATCGGTCTTGGTGGAAACTTCGAGCAAAGTGCTTTGTTAGCAAAGAAATCTCTTCTCCGACCATTAACAGAAAAAAATGATAATCCAATATGGTCAAAATATGAAGACTTAATGCTTGAGAAAATAAATGATCTCGGAATTGGTCCTCAAGGATTAGGAGGAAGAACTACTGCTCTCGCTGTTCACATACTTTCAAAACCTTGTCATATCGCTTCTATGCCCGTTGCTGTTAATATCCAATGCCATGCAGCGAGACATAAAACTGCGATAATTTAGTCATTT
>JAOZMQ010000392.1 GCA_029934195.1 Candidatus Cloacimonadota bacterium
TCCTACCCATGCCTGCGCTTTTTGCCCCATCAAAATACTCTCTTTACCCCATTGATCCGTTTTTTGCATCATGCTAATATTAGGCCTTTATTGCGGATGATGCTCATTCATCAGCGATGAAATTCAATAAAACTTTTAACAAAGGAGGAAAAAATGAAAATTGTCAAGGAAACGCTGACATCATGTATTATGGTGTTGGTTATAACACTTCTGACAGCGGGAATATCATCTGCCGGGTTTGACTGGGGAGGCGGTGACGGAGATTGTTCTGGTTCTGGCTCGTTTCAGCAACAGATCAACCACGATGACATTGTCGAAGTGGGGGAAATACCTGCCGGAAAGGAAGGCGTATATATCCAGCTCATGTCGGATGAAGATGTTGATGTTCAACTTTATGATGTTTATTCCGGCGAGAAGATCATCCATTGGCCAGATGGCATTTTGGACGGCTGTTGCAAACAGACCACGAATTATCATGGTGTGACCATGGAGTGGTCCGGCTATAACGGCGATGGCACCGGTCTGGGACATGAATACATCAAGATCAGCGGCATGACGAATCGTCCTTTTATGATGAAGGCGTTCGGCTACCGGTCAGGATACGCGACGGTCGATTATTCATGGACGGGAACCGAGGGATGTTCATCTGGCGGACCGGCTGAAAGCGGATCGGGCACCTTTCAGCAGCAGATCGCTCATGATGACATCGTTGAGGTTGGCGAACTGATCGAAGGGCTCAACAATGTCCATATTGAACTGATCTGCGATGAGGATGTTGATATCCAGTTGTATGACAAAAACACTGGCGAAAAGATTGTCCACTGGCCGGATGGCATTTTGGACGACTGCTGCGAACAGGCCACGACGTATCACGGTGTGACTGTGGAGTGGTCCGGCTATAACGGCGATGGCACCGGCTCGGGACATGAATACATCAGGGTTGCCGGAACAATGAATCGTCCTTTTATAATGAAGGCTTTCGGGTACAAAGCAGGTTATGCAACCGTGAACTACAGATGGGGCAGCGGAGCCAGTTCCGACAATCCGCTTGATGTTCCCTATCTTGATCAGTTGGACATTCCTGATATCGGATATGCTGCATGTGCGTCGGCAAGTTCTGCAATGATTCTGGCATACCATGGGAAAATAGGAAATACTCAGCAGGCAATGACAGATGCTGCAAAGACTGTATTCAGCGCAACATCTTCTCTGGATTCCGGCCTGTTAGGACGGGACCGACTATCAGACCATTTGGAACAGGTATGGGGGTTCTCTTCTGTCAGTTTTGATGATTCCTACTGGGATGTCTTGTACGAAACAATAAAAAATGAAATCGGAAACAGACACCCCATGATTATGGGTTCCCGATCAATGACCAGTGCTGGTCATTATATTGTTGTGACCGGTTATGAAGGCGATGATTATGAAACAGGCAAGGTCATCGTTAATGACCCCTACGGACGTTGGAACAGTTTTGATAATTATTCCACGAGCGTATCCGGCGCAGGTCTGAAATATGATTTCACCGATATCACCAGCAGCTACAGTGACGGCGTGTTTGTTGTCATTCCGGGGACTGATGACGGAGGCGGAGATATTGACCCGGATGATTACAACCCCGGTGATGACACCGCATTATGCGGCGCTTCTGCGTGTTCATGCACATTTCCCGATGTGGATCAGAATGCGTGGTATGCCAAATATGTAAACGGGTTATGCAGCGCAGGCATACTGACAGGTTATCAGGCCGGCTCTGACAAAGGATATTACAAACCAGCTAAAAATGCCAACTTGGCAGAAACTCTGAATGTTCTGCTGACTTCGGATGATTATGAAAATGTGAAGAAGCAGTGTGCGGAGAGTGATCCTTGGTATGAATGTTACTTTGACATTGCACAGGCAAAGGGATTGTCCGTATATACTTCTGATGCCAATGATTCTGTGTACAGATATCGTATGATAGAATACACAGCGAAAATCTTCTTCAATTATACCGGGCAGGACCCTGTAACATTTCTGAAAAATAAGGGTGTCACAAGTGGTAAAAGGCTATGGGACTATGCAAATCGAGCCGAGTTGGCGACTTTTGCGTCGCTTGCAGCCAAGGAGGCAGATAAGCCAATTCCTTATGGGCTGTATGATGCTCCGCCTCCGACAGATCCGGATATGCCTGATTCTGTTATTGATCCCGATGACAGTGTTGTAAGCAGAGCCAAAGCACAATTGGGCAAGAAAGGACCTCTCTGGACAGATTCGCAATGGACCTATTGTGCCAGGTTTGTGAGAATGATGTATGACAAACCAGCCAAATGGGGTACTGCGTATGGTATGACCAAATATTTTGAGGATAAAGGCAAACTGAGAACTGCCGGAAATCCTGGGGCCGGTGCTGTGGTTTGTTACAAAAAATCCGCAGGTAACGGATATGCGGGTCATGTCAGCATTGCAACAGGAGATGGAACCGAGATCGGTGTGACAAGCCTGAAATACGGGGTGACAGAGAAACCGGTTAAAACTGTCGGCACCTTTTGGGGATGGATCAGTCCGAGTGATTTTGTGAATTTTTACTAACCAACTTAGACCTGCGAGGTTTTGGAAACATCGCAGGTCTGATGACGCAAAGAGGCAATAAGATGATGAAAATTGTAAAGGCATTATTGTTTGTTGTGCTTATTATGAGTATGAGTTCAAATGTTTTGGCTGGCTATTCCTTTGAACCGGATGGTGATAATCCAACAACCAATGGAAAGAGTCTTTGGACTCCTGATTCCAGTATTTTAGAGATGGAAGGCGAACTGTACGGTTCAACAGTCACATTTACTGTCAAGCCTACGAAGAACCCCTTTACAAGTTCAGGGATTATGTACTTGAAAGTAGGCTGTTATAAATCGTATGGTTTTAATCGTGACTGGAAACGTGTGAATAAAGGAGACCCTTCAGTAGAATTCTCTCTTGATTTAGATGATTATACGAAAGATAATTACATACCGGAAAAATTTTTTGCACGATATGAAACTGATGAAGGTGGTTGGGCATGGGTCGGCCCCTTAAAAGTCTATTACTATAAGTGGAAAGAAGGTAATTGGAGTAATTGTAACAGTGAGTGTCAACAGACTCGCGAGGTCTCGTGTAAGTGCGTTAGTAGTGATGGTAAGTGTGACTTCGGTTTCTATGATGAGTGTACAAATGTAGGTTCTAAGCTTTTCCAATACCCTCCAGATTCTTATTGCTCCGGTAGCAAACCGGGCACGAAGCAATCTTGTAATGGGGGAAGTTGCACTTACTCTTGGGAGTACGGTGA
>JAOZMQ010000052.1 GCA_029934195.1 Candidatus Cloacimonadota bacterium
CAGAGTAGCGACATTTTAGGATATGAAGCAAAGAAATTCCGCTCCGCTGGAGCTATTACCATTTTCTTCTTGATTCACAACGCTTACGCATTGTGCTACAGAAATTAAACCGCTCTGCGGTAAAAAAAATAGATTCAAATAAATTCATTATTGCTAACTTATTGTTTGATTGAATTTTATATTCATAGAAAATATTATTCTGATGTCAGGCATTCAGAAGTTATATTTGAAAATTTACATTGATTCATTATATTTCATAGTGACTAAAATAATTCTATGATTATGATAATCTCCTTGACAGTATTAAGAATTGAAAATATAGAGACAAAAATCTTTATTAATGTCGTTAAATAAAATTTCGGAGATTTGGGATTCTATAAGCTTTATTATATTTTTTATCAAATTTCCTTAACTTCATTATCTTGATCATTCTAACAAAATTTACAAAAAAAAACGGAGAAATTGATGAAAAAAAGAACACTTCTATCGGTATTATTGCTTCTTCTTACAGCATTTGCATTTGCATCCCAATCTTATGTTGTAGGTGAAATTTTCACTGAAACTTGGTGAGGCTACTGCCCAACCGCTCGTGCAGCGCTTTTACAATTAAGTCAAAATGTTGATAAGTTAGTACCATTAATTTGGCAAGGAGACGGAGCAAGTCCAAGTCCGCATTATAGTTCACGTGGTTCTATGTATGGAGTAAGTGGAATCCCTCATTGTCAATGGGGAGGAAATCAAAATGTAGTTGGTGGTGGAACAAGTACTTACGGTAGTTATCTTACTAAATATAATGCTATCGTAGCAGAAAATGCACCACTTGAAATAGCAGTAGGTTTTGCAGCTGGTCCAAGTGGCACAACTATCGAAGCTGAAGTAGAACTTTCAGCAAACATCACAACTACAAATAATAAAATAATATTCATCGTATCACGTTACATTGAAGACAGTTATTTTTGTTCAGTAGCAACTTATGAAGAACAAGCATTCACTTTAACAACAGCAGGTCAATCGCAGAATTATTCAATACCTGTTACACTAAATCCAAATTGGGCAATGGAAGATCTTAAAGCTGTAGTAATTGTTCAAACATTTAATGGAAATCATAAAATCTTAAATGCAAGACAATCCGGTTTTACCGGTTTATTGCCAATATTTACAACTAATATCAATAGTGGACCTGGTAATTTACCTGTTCAATTCCAGAACACATCTTTTCCACAAATTGGAATTGATGCATTTGATTGGGATCTTGATGGTGACGGTACTATAGATTCACATGAAGAAGATCCATATTTTGTTTATGAAACAGCTGGAACTTACGATGTCACTTTAACGATTCATGTTGGCAATGAACAAGAATCTGTTACAGTTGAAGACGCTATTACAGTTACCGATGGTCAAAATATTAGTGGCAACTTACATGGTATCTGGGATGCTGCTCATAGTCCATATATAATCACAGACGATGTATGTGTTACAAATAATTACCAATTAATAATAGAACCGGGAGCTGAAATTCATATCAATAACGGTTCATTATTTGAAGTTAGAGGATTATTTCAAGCTGAAGCATTAGAAGAAGAAAATCCAATTATTTTCACATCAGATGATTCTTGGCAAGGTTTCAAGTTTGTAATTAATGATGAAGATAATAAGCTCATTGGTTGCGAAATTTCTAAAGCAACAAATTCTGCTATTTGGATTGATAACTCTACAATTTCTATTATTGGAAATAAAATATTTGATAATATTACAACTTCAAAAGCTGCCGGAATCGAAATTGAAGATTCTGAAAATATTCTAATTATGCAAAATATCATTGCAAATAATGTTGGAGCTACTCTTTGTGGTGGAATTGGTATGATAAATTCATCTCCAATTATCAATAATAATATTATTGTAAATAATACCGGTCAAGTTGGAGCTGCTTTCTCAATCAAACAGCAATCAAATCCGACAATTATTAACAATACAATTGCAAATAATGAATATACAGCAGGTTCAGGTGGAACTTCATTTATTTTTTCTTCAACTGTTGAACTGATGAATAATATTGTAGTTGGTGAAGGAGATATGATTTTCCAATTTAGCTCTACAGTTACAGCAACTTACAATAATGTAACCGGTGGGATTGCTGGAACAGGTAATATAGACGAAGATCCAAATTTCACATCTCCTACTACCGGAAGTGGAATTTCTTACAATGGTTTAGAGGCTGATTGGACGCTTTCAAACGGATCTCTTTGTATTGATGCAGGAAATCCAGATGTTGCTTACAATGATCCTGATGGAAGTCAGAACGATATGGGAGCTTATGGGGGACCAAATGCAATGGCCTCAACTGGTGGAACTCCAGTCATTTATGGAGATCTCGACGGTAATGGAGTTGTTCAAGCTTTTGATGCTTCCATAACTCTTCAAGGAGCTGTTGGTCTAACAACATTAACTCCGGCTCAAATTATTGCTGCTGATGTTGATGGTAATGGAACTATTATGGCTTATGATGCTTCTCTTATTCTCCAATATGCAGTTGGAATTATTACAATATTCCCTGTAGAAGAAATGAGATCGGAAGCTCCTCTTGCAGATGTAAAAGTATCTGTTGAAGATAATGATTTAGTATTTACAACAACCGGAAATCTTTTTGGTTTTGAAGTAAACGCTTCTGGAATTGAATTCAATAATATTACTACAGATTTACTTTTTGCACAGAATGATAATCTCGTTGCTGTTGCTTCTGCAAATGCTGTAAATGGCGAATTTTTGAGAATTTCTTTTACATCAATGGATGAAAATGCAAATCTCGAAATGATAGTTAATACCGAAAGTGTTAATATACAATTAAATAGTATTCCAGAAATTTCTTTTACCGGACAATATCCTAATCCATTCAATCCAGTGTGTTATTTTGGAATTAATTCTAATTTAGAAACTTCTGTTCAGATTAATATCTATAATGTTAAAGGAACAAAAGTAACCACGATTAATGAAAATATTAGTAAAGGTACTAACACAATTAAATGGAATGCTGAAAATGTAGCTTCCGGTGTTTATTTTTACAAAATGAGTGTTGATAATAAAATATCTTCCGGTAAAATGCTATTACTCAAATAGTACTTTTATAAAAGATATTTAAAAATATAAGGCTAACTTTAATTAATTAAAGTTAGCTTTTTTTTTTTAATCGGCTTAATAATTCAAAGTTGATTTGTATTTTTTTTTTACAGTGACCAACCGAAAGTTTAAAATTCTTTTTGATTCATTTGACATATTTCTTGAGAAAAAAATTCTAAACATATTTCAAAAATTAAGGAGTATTAAATGAATTTTAATAGAAAAAATCTTTCATCTGAAGAAATAAACAATATCAAAAATGTTGCAATTCAAGCAAGAGCAAATATTCTAATGATGACAAGTTTATCAAATTCCGGACATCCTGGTGGTTCAATGTCATCAATTGATCTTTTACTAACATTATATAAATTAATCAATATTGATCCTAAAAACCCAAAAGAAGAAACAAGAGATATGGTTGTTGTAAGTAATGGTCATATTTCTCCGGCTGTATATTCTACATTAGGCGAGTATGGTTTTTTTAATATAGATGAGGCTATTTCTCAATTTCGTCTAACAGGTTCTATTTATGAAGGTCATATCGAACCGGATGTTCCGGGAGTAGAATTAGCAACCGGAAATCTTGGTCAAGGACTTTCAGCAGCTTGCGGTTTTGCTCTTTCAGCAAGATTAAAAAATATTGAAAAAAACATTTTTGTCATCATGGGTGACGGCGAACAACAAAAGGGTCAAATTAGTGAGGCAAGAAGATTTGCTGTGAAATTTGGTTTTAAAAATATTACCGTTTTTATTGATTATAATCAACTTCAGATTAATGGAAATATTAACGAAGTAATGCCTCAAAATATTAAAGAAAATTTCATTTCTGATGGATGGGAAGTTTTATCTATTGACGGACATAATATTGAAGAAATCCAGAAAGCTATTTTCAAAGCAAATTCAATTGATGTTCCGGTAATGATTCTTGCCAATACAACGATGGGTAAAGGAATTTCATTTATGGAGAACAAAGAAAAATATCATGGCTCTACTTTATCGGAAGAACAATTAGAAGTGGCTCTCAATGAATTGAATGTAGATAATAGATTAGAAGAATATAAACAATTGAGAAAAAATTTTAAACCAAAACCTCTTTCACACAAACCGGAATATGAAGTTGATATTAAAGCCGGATCTCCAATTATTTATGAGAAAAAAACGGATAATCGTTCTGCTTGGGGAAATGCTATTACTGATATTGCAAAAAATAATGTCGGAAGTAAAATCCCACTTGCAATTTTTGACTGTGATCTAAAAGGGAGTGTCAAACTAAATGATTTTCACTCGGAATTTCCAAAAAACTTTTTCCAAAGCGGAATAATGGAACATAACACAGCAACTGTTGCCGGAACAGCTTCTCGCGATGGAGTACAATCATATTATGCTGATTTTGGGGTTTTTGGAGCTGATGAAACATATAACCAGCATCGGCTGAATGACATCAACAATACAAATCTTAAAATCATTACTACTCATGTAGGATTGGATGTTGGAGAAGATGGGAAAACTCATCAATGTATTGATTATCTTGGGCTAATGAGAAATCTTTATCATTTTAAAACAATTGTTCCGTCTGGTCCAAATCAAACTGATCGAGTTATCCGTTATATTTCTGAAAAATATGGAAACTTCTTTGTGCCGATGGGAAGATCAAAATTAAATATTTTGAAAGACTCAGATGGAAAAATATTTTTTGGAGATAGTTATTCATTTGAATACGGTAAGGCTGATTTATTAAGAGAAGGAGATAAGGCAGCTCTTTTTGTTATGGGAACATTATGTGGAAGAGCAGTTGAGGTTGCTGATAAACTTAGTGAAGAAGGAATTAAAATTCAAGTATGGAATGTTTCCTGCCCTGAAGATTTAGATGAAGAAGCTTTAAAAAAAGCATCCAAAACAGGAATGATTTTTTCTTATGAAGATCATAATGTCCATACTGGTCTTGGAAGCTGTATTGCTAATAAACTCATGGAAATGCAACTTTTTTGTAAACTATACAAATTTGGAGTTGAAAATTATGCAATGTCTGGAAATTCAGATGATGTCTTCAAGAAATGTAATTTAGATACAGATTCTATAATAAACCGTATCAAAGAGAGAATATAAAAAAGAATTTTGCTTTATAATGCTTGAACAAAAACGATTTATTAACCAAAAAGGATTACTTATTTCAAAGAATCGGTATCCCATTGAATCATAGAGATCAGGTGTTCTAAAATTACTAATGAAATAGACACATTAAGCATTTATGTTGACTAATTTTCAAAAAAAATCTTTTATGCTGAAACAAAATTTCTTATTCTTTAAGGAAATCTCATGAAGAAAAAAATATTAATTGTTGAAGATGATAAAATTGCAGCTAAAGATTTAGCTGAGCAATTACAAGAACTTGATTACGATGTTGTTGGAAGTTTCCCAACAGGTGAAGAATCTATTGTTTTTGCAAAACACAATAACCCGGATTTAATCCTAATGGACATTGTTTTACGAGGTGAGATTGATGGAATTGATACAGCTGCTGAGATTTTAAGATTTTATAATGTTCCAATTATTTATGTCTCCGGATCTTTTGATGAAAGAACAATTCAAAGAGCCAAAGTAACCGATAATTATGGATATATATTAAAACCATATGAGAAACATCATCTTTATGCAATGATTGAAATGGCATTTTTAAAGCACAAAATTGAAGAACAATTACGGAAAAGTGAAAAAGAAACAAAAGTTTTTTTACAAGGAATTCCTGATTTGATTTTCCGTATTAATCGTGAAGGTTTGATTCTTGATATTAAGAATACCAATATTTCAGATTTCTTATTGTACCAAGAGGAATTTCTTGGCGAAAAAATAATTGATGCTTTCCCACGAGAAACTGCTTTAGAATTTTTACTATATATTAACAATACTTTAAAAGGAAATGAATCCAAACCAATAGTATTCTCTCTAATAAGAAATTCTGTTTTAATGTATTTTGAAGTAAGAATGGAAAAATTATACGAAAATGAAGTTATCGCTATTATAAGAAATATTACAGATAAGAAATTAAAGGATAATGAAATTTTTTTATATTCAACCAAACTTAAAACTTTAATTAACAATCTTAATGAAGGAATTCTACTCGAAGACTCTGAGTATAATACTGCACATATTAATCAAAGTTTTTGTGATACTTTCGGATTAGAAAAAAATCTTCGCGATTATATTGGGCAAAAATCTCTTTTTAATCAGATTGCAGAAAACGATGATACTCATCAATATGATCAAATGTTTAAAAAAATTAGCATCATCGATAAATTGAAAGTTGCGGTTGCTCATAGAGAAATCAAGCTTACGAATAATCGATTTTATGAGATAGATTATATTCCAATATATAGAAATAAAGTTTTTTCAGGGCAATTATGGGTTTTTCGAGATGTTTCAGCAAAAAAGAAAAGTGAAGCAGCTCTTGTTTATAGATTAAGATTTGAATCAATGATTTCATTTCTATCTACACGTTTAGTTGACATCAAATATTATGAGATAAAAAAAGCATTATTGCTTTCACTAAAAGAAATTGGGGAATTTGTAGGGGCTAATCGGTGTTATATCTATGAATTTTCTAAAAATGAAAAGGTCATGATAAAATTATTTGAATGGTTAAAAGATGATCAAAATAAAGAAATGGAGCTAAAAACAAAGATTCCAACAAGATTAATGCCTTGGTGGGATTTAAAGATGCAACGAAGGCAATATGTTTACATTCCTGATGTCGATTTGATGCCACAGGAAGCATATAGAGAACAAAAATTATTTAAGCTTCAAAAGTTGAAATCTGTTCTTGCATCACCAATCCAATATGAAAAAAAATTATTTGGTTTTTTTGGACTTGATTTCAAAGAAAGTTATCAGTTATTGGGAGATGATACTATAGAATTACTAAATATTGCTGGTCAACTTTTAGTAAATGCAATTATGAAAATGAGGAGAGAAGAGGAAATGCACCTTTTTTCAAGAGTAATTGATTCTTCTGGTAATGGAATTATTATTACAGACCCCAATAAATATGAGACTCCTATTGTTTATACTAATCCAGCATTTGAAAATATTACAGGTTATTCTTCTAACCAAGTTCTTGGTAAAAATTATTTGTTTTTAAAAGGAGAACAAACGGAACACAAGACATTAGAACATATTGAAAAATCAATAAACAATGGAGAACCTTGCCATGTTGTTCTAAAAAATTATAAACAAAACGGAGATTATTTTTGGAATGATATGGCTTTTTCACCTGTTTTCAATTATGAAAAAAAAATCACCCATTATATCGGTTCATTTTCTGATATAACAAAACAAAGAAATGCAGAATTAAAGTTACAAGAACTCTATAATTCTCTTGTAGATGATATTGATACAGCATCTAAAATCCAATCATATTTAGTTCCTACAGGTATTCATTTTATTAACGAAATTGCTTTCTCTGCATATTATTCTCCTTCAACTCGTGTTGGTGGAGATCTGTTTGATATTTTAAAATTAGATGAAAATAGACACCTTGTTTACATTGGTGATATTTCTGGACACGGTGTCCAAGCAGCTCTTTTGATGACAGCAGTTAAATCCATTATTACTATGATTATGCATCAAAATCTAAATGACAAACCATCAGCTATTTTAGAAAGATTAAATAATTATTTGATGGATGAAATTTTCAGCAAAATGAACAATTACCTGACAATACTTCTCGGAATAATAAATTTTAAAACACATGAATTTACTTATTGTAATGCCGGGCATCCTTCCTTAATTGAATACGATATCTTACATAAAAAAATCTCACTAACTAAAGAAGAAGGATCAATTCCTGTTGGTTGGAAACGAAACTACAAATATACAAAAGATGGCGATCATGTTGTAAAAATTACTCCGGAAAAATTATTTTTTCTTTATACAGACGGTATATTCGAATGTAACGATGAAAATGGTATGGAACTTGGGATTCATGGATTAATGGATATTATTGTCAAAGAAGTTAATCATTCTCCTTGTCTTGCAATACCTCAAAAAATTAAACATTTTTTAAGAGAATCAAAATATGATCTTTACTCGGATGATTTTACAATTCTTTCTTTTCAATCAATTGGAAATTTGAAACAAGATGCAAAAAAAAGAAAAAAAGTATTTCAAATTAATGCAGATTTTCAAAATGTTTGTAAAATAAGAACTCAAGCTGAAAAATTAATTATTGAATGGACATCCGATAATATTCTGGCATTCAAAGTAGAATTGCTTGTTAATGAATTTTTGAATAATGTTATTGAGCATGGATTACATACAGAGCAAGACACACAAATTTCAATTATTTTGAGTATTGAAAAAGATATTTCTATTGAATTTCTTGATTTCGGAATATCCTGGGAACTTCCAACTTTTTTATCTTCTGATATTGTTCTTAGTGATAATGATTTTTTAAATAATGAAGAACGTGGAAGAGGTTTAAAAATCATTAAAACAATGATTTCTTACGCCTCTCGTTCAAGATATGAAAACATTAATAAAACTGTTTTTAAAATTGCTTTAAATGGAGGGAAAAATGCCAAAAGTTAGTATAATTATGCGGTCATTAAATGATATAGCATATATTGAAAATACATTAAAAATGATATTTTCACAGAATTTTACAGATTTTGAATTAATCAATGTTGATTCCGGATCTACAGATGGAACATTTGAAATTATAAAAAAATATAATAAGAATATTGTTTATCAAATCAAATCAGAAGATTATATTCCCGGTAGAGTTCTCAATAAAGCAATTGAAAAAGCTTCAGGAGATATCATCGTTTTTAATAATTCTGATTGCATTCCAACCCACAAAGAATGGTTAGAAAATTTAATTCGTCCTTTAGAAAATAAGAATATTGCCGGAGTCTTTGGTCAGCAAATTCCACGGGCTGATGCTAAAGCTCTAATCGTAAAAGACGGAAATAGAGCGTTTGGTTCTGGTGAAATTGTAAAAAAATGGAAGAACTTTTTTTCGCTTGCAACAAGTGCAATTAGAAGAGACCTTATTGTGGAATTTCCTTTTAATAATGACCTCCAATATAATGAAGATTTGGAATGGTCTTGGAGAATGAAAAAACTTGGATACAAAATTGAATATGTCAAGGACGCAATTGTTGAACATTCTCATAATTATAGTAAGCAAGGTCTTTACAAAAGATTTTGGGGAGAAGGCAATACGGAAGGTGCTATTTATGGAAAGAAATATAATATCTTAAGGCACTTTCTTAAACCGCTTTTTGCAGAAATGGTTAGAGATATAATTTATCTTCTTAAAAGAAATAAATATTCTGAAATATCGGAAGTTTTTTATTATAGACCACGCCAAAAATGGGCTTTTTTCATCGGGAATCAAGATTATTTTAACAATATAAAATGGTCAGAAAGAAATGAAAAAAATTAGATCCATTCAAGTTCTTAGGCGTTTTGCTTTTGATGAGTGGGGTGGAACTGAAACAGTTGTCTGGAATTCAACTAAAAAACTTATTGAAAAAGGATTCCAAAGCTCGATAATGTGTACAATTGCTCTTTCAAAAACGGATAAAGAAATAATTGAGAATGTCTTAATTGAAAGATTTCCATATTCATATACAAGGTTGAATCTGAAAAAGAAATCTATCTTAGATTTAGACAAAAAAGGTGGTAATCCTTATTCTTGGCAATTATTTAAAAAACTATTAAATTCAGATAGAATTGATATTCTACATTCTCACACAATGCAAAGATTGGCTAATACTGTACGTTGGATAGCAAGAATAAAAAAAATTCCTTATGTTGTTTCATTCCATGGAGGCTTTTTTGATGTTCCTGAAAGCGAAATGGAAGAAATGTTAAAACCAATGAAAGGCAGTTTTAATTATGGAAAACTATTTGATATTGCTTTTGATAATGATCATTTTCTAAAAAATGCATCTGGAATTCTTTGTGTTGGATATAATGAATATCTGCTCACAAAGGAAAAATATCCAAATAAAATTGTACAGTATTTACCAAATGCCGTTGATATTGAAAAATTCAAAGCAAAAACAACAATCAATATTAAGCAAAAATTGAAGATTTCTAATGACACAAAATTAATTCTTTGTGTTAGTCGAATAGATTACCAAAAAAATCAAATTTTATTGGTGGAGCTTCTAAAAAAATTAATTGATAAGCAAGAAAAAGCCCATCTATTATTAATAGGACCTATTACTTCAATTGATTTTTATAATAAAATTAAACAGAAAATTGACATTTTTAATTTACAAAAACACATTACAATAATTGAAGGATTAAATCCTGAAGATTCTTTACTTGTGAGTGCTTTTAAATCAGCAGATTGTTTTATTTTACCATCTATTCATGAACCTTTTGGAATTGTTGCTCTTGAAGCATGGGCTGCAAAATTACCAATAATTGCTTCAAATGTCGGTGGTTTAGGAAGATTGATTGAGAATAAAAAAACCGGTTTACAATTTGAATCGAATAATCTTGAGCAACTTTATTTAGCTTATAGCCAATTATTTTCTAACAATTCTTTAAAAGAATCCTTAATAGAGAATTCTTATCAGGAAGTCTGTGAAAAATATTCATGGGATTCCATTACTGATCAATTGATAAATTTCTATGAAGAAGTAATTGATAAATTTAAAAAGGAAAATAGGTAAAAGAATGTATAGAATCTTTGTTAGTGGAATGGCTTATGATGAGGGGAAATCAGGTATTTCAGATTACACAAATAATGTATTGAAAGAATTAGTTAAAAACCATAAAATTGATTTTCTTATGTTTAAAAAAGATGTGGACATTTTTCCCTTTAGACATAAAAATCTAACAATTCTAACTGTTCAAGATTCATTGTCAAAACCAATTATAAATATGCTTTGGCACCTATTTATTCTTCCTATTAGTAGAAATTTTAGGAAATATGATTTTATCTTTTTACCTGCTGGAAATCGTCGCCTTTTCTGGATTTATCCTCAATTTACAATCACTACATTTCATGATCTTTCTCAGTTTCATATTCAAGGAAAATATGATAAATTAAGAATGATTTATATTAAAAAAATTATACCCTTTTTCTTAAAAAAAGTTCATAGAATCTTTGCAATAAGTGAAAGTACAAAAAATGATTTGATGAGATTTTATCATTTGGAAACTAATAAAATTCAAGTAAATTATAATGGATATAATCAGGAAAATTTTCGATCTGATATTGTTGTAGATAGAAAAGATCTTCCGATTCCGATTGATAAAAATTTTTTGCTTTATATCTCAAGAATTGAACATCCGGGGAAAAATCATCTCAACTTAATCAAAGCTTATGAAATCTTACCGGATGAAATTAAGGAGCAATATCATCTTGTATTTGTTGGAAAAGTATGGGCTGGAAGCGAGCTCGTTTCTGAATATGCCCGAAATTCTAAAGATTCTTCCAGAATACATTTACTTGGTTTTGTGGCATACGATTTACTTCCGAAATTGTATAAAGCTGCAACTCTTTATGTTCTTCCATCATTGTATGAAGGATTTGGGATTCCGCTTCTTGAAGCTATGGCTTGTGGAACTCCTGTAATCTGTTCCAATGTTTCATCATTACCGGAAGTTGGGGGAAACGCAGTAATTACTTTCAATCCTCATAATGTAAAAGAAATTTCGCAGACGATAATAAATACTCTCGTAAATGTTGATTTACAAAATCAAATGATTGAAAAAGGATTGGAACAAGTAAAAAAATTCGATTGGAGAGACCATGCGGAGAAAATTGTAAACGAATTTCAGAACTCCTGACCTCATAGTTTTCTTTTTTCGCTAATTCTGTAAATAGTATCTGAACGAAAAGGAATTTTTTAACCATGAAGAACAGAAGTTCATGAAGAAAAATTAATTGGAAAATTATTTATTTTTCAGCTTCATAGAAGCGACATCTATGTAGTCCAATGCGTTAGCGTTGGGTAAAGAAAAAAGAGAATTAAGCTACAGAGTAGCGAC
>JAOZMQ010000393.1 GCA_029934195.1 Candidatus Cloacimonadota bacterium
GCTACAGCCTTTAGAAGCTAATTTTAAAAGTAAAACTTGTGAGAAAACAAGACCATTAGTAAGTTCAAGATTTTTCATCATATTTTCTGGATATACCAAAAGATTATCAATGAGTTTTATCATTTTTTGAAGCATGTGATCCATAATAATTGTTGAGTCTGGAAGAATTACACGTTCAACAGAAGAATGACTAATATCTCGCTCATGCCATAAAGCATTATTCTCCAAAGCTGCCATTGCATTTCCACGTAATAATCTTGCCAAACCGCTCATTTGTTCAGTAGCAATAGGGTTTCTTTTGTGTGGCATGGCAGAAGAACCTTTTTGACCTTTTGAAAAATTTTCTTCAGCTTCCAATACTTCTGTTCTCTGTAAATGTCTAATTTCTATAGAAATTTTTTCTATTGTAGAAGCAATAATTGCCAGCGTATTAAGAAATTCCGAATGCCTGTCTCTCTGAATAACTTGAGTCGCAATATTAACCGGTTTAAGTTTCAAATATTTGCAAGCAATTTGTTCAACTTCCGGTGAAAGATGTGCATAATTTCCTACAGCACCTGAGATTTGTCCAACAGAAATTGTTTCAATTGCGGTTTTCATACGCTTAATATTTCTGTTCATTTCATCATACCAAAGAGCCATTTTTAGACCAAAAGATGTTGGCTCAGCATGAATTCCATGAGATCGTCCTACACACAAAGTATCCTTAAATTCAAGAGCACGTTTTTTTAAAACATCAGTTAATTTTACAAGATCATTTAGAATGATTTTACCTGATTGTTTCATTTGAATAGCAGTTGCAGTATCAAGTACATCAGATGAGGTCATTCCGTAATGTATCCAACGAGAAGAATCTCCCACAAACTCGGAAACAGAAGTCAAAAAAGCAATAACATCATGTTTTGTTTCAGCTTCAATTTCTTGAATTCTCTCGACCTTAAAATCGGCTTTTTCAATAATTTGCTTTAAATCTTTATCGGGGATAATTCCAATTTGATTCATTGCTTTACAAGCAGCAATTTCAACATCTAACCAGCATTGATACTTGTTTTGCTCTTCCCAAATATCTCCGATCTCTTTCCGTGTGTATCGTGTAATCATTTTACCTCATATTACTCTTTTTATTTCAATATCGGTACGTCTATCTTTTTATAAGAAATTTTGTCAATTTTAATATTCATAACGGATTTTTCTGCTTTATGAACTTTTAATTCTGTAATATTACCTGAAAAATCATAAAGAAAATTCAATGTAAGTTTTTCTTTATTAGACTTAATTTGTTGCAATAACATTTCATCGGAAAAAATCAATTCTATGTCATTTATTTTTAAAATTCCATCTTCAATGATTTTCTTAGAATTATCCAAAATCAGTTTATGAATATTTATGAAAGTAGAAGATAATTCTTTTGTTTCTTTATTATTGATGTTTTTTTTTAGAAATTTTATTTGAGGTTTAATTGTAATTAAAGAGTCAATATAAAGCGAAAACATCGGGGTTGGAGACAATCCAAATATTCCACTTTCGACAATATCTAACCTGACAGCCTCTGTATTTTTCCTCAAAACAAAATCTTTTCTTATAGAAAAAGCCTTATAATTTACTTCTGCAACTCCTTCGCATTTAAATTCTCTTAATTTCTCGCTACATTCAGTTAACAGAATTCTTTTTGGATTTTTTTGAAAAGAAATCCCAAGATATGAACAAGAAGTTAATAACACAAAAAAAATACAAAGTAATATTGAGGAATAATTTTTAGTGTTTCTCAATTTTCTTTTTCCCATTAGATATTACGAGAACAATAATTGCTATTAATCCGGTAAGAATCATTGTAGCACTCAGCACTTGTCCCATTGTCATGAAATTTAAAACAAATCCTAAATGTTCATCCGGTTCTCTAAAAAATTCAATAAAAAATCTGAAAATTCCATAGAGTAAAATAAATGTCCAAAAAATCAAACCTCTAATTTTCGTTTTATATACCATTGTTTGAAGAACAATAAACATTACAATTCCTTCTAAAAACAACTCATATAATTGAGAAGGATGTCGAGGTTGTCCGTCTGAATTTGGGAAAATCATTCCCCAAGGTAGATTTGTAACTCTGCCATAAAGTTCTGCATTGATAAAATTTCCGAGTCGTCCCAATCCCAATCCAATAGCTACAAAAGGAATTGTAGGATCAGCAACTGCATAGAAATCAATCTTGTTTTTCTTACAAAAGATTAAGGCTGAAATTATAACTCCAAGTGCACCTCCATGAAAAGACATTCCACCTTGCCAAACTGCAAGCATAGATAATGGATTGTGAATGTAATAGATTAAATTATAAAATAAAATATAACCTACTCTTCCCCCAATGATAACTCCTAACATTATTGAAAAGATAAAATTATCATAATTTTCTTTTGAAATTGATACATTTCGTGCCTGAATATTTCTTTTTGCAAAAATTTGACCAATAATGAAACTTATAATATAAAGTAAACCATACCAACGTACCTCAAACATTCCAAGTTTGAAAATATACGGCTGAATTTCCGGAAAAGTAATCATCTTTTTATTCTCCTTTATTAACAACAAAATAGAGTTCTATCTGTTAGATTCTTTCTGATAAATTCTCTCTTTTATTTAAATATTTCGTTTTACCGATTTTTTATAATGATTTTCTGTACCATTATTTTTTGCAACTATTTAGTGTCTAATGAAAACTATCAAAACCTTGCGAATGGTAAAATTCACGAAACATTAGGGAGTAAGATTATGTCTGTGTAAATGTTTTTTCCGAACACATACAGCTTTGATAGTAATATCTTTAGACATTTTATTCAAAATCAAAATTAGATTCTCCGATAATTGAGCCATCTTCTGCTTTTGGGGGTTGCCACGATCTAACTATAATTTTAGGATTATTTATGTTTGCTAAATCGAACATAAAAAAACAGATAACCTTTATTATTATAATCTGAGGAATAATAATATTGTCCGATTTGCATTCCAAAAACCTTTTTCGCTTTTCTAATAACTCTGTCAATTTTATTATCTGAAAAGCGAATATTTATAAATTCTTTATTAGAAAATTGTTTTTTTATTCTGCTTAAATATTTGCCCTTATTTAGAGAAATGCCATGGGTTAGCTACTTGATTTGTGAAAATTATTTTGTTACAGTGGCTTATTGTTAGTATCTGAATGAAAAGGAATTTTTTAACCTTGAAGAACAGAAGTTGATGAAGAAAAATTAATTGGAAAATTATTTATTTTTCAGCTTCATAGA
>JAOZMQ010000053.1 GCA_029934195.1 Candidatus Cloacimonadota bacterium
CGTTAGCGTTGGGTAAAGAAAAAAGAGAACTAAGCTACAGAGTAGCGACAAAAAATGAAACGTTCCAAATTGGTGTCAATTTGAAAGAATTAGACTGGTAAATGTTTTATTACTATTTTGGTTATGGAGAGGAATATTGAATGTAAGTTGGAGTTTCTGGAACATTGGCGGTAATAAAAGCGACCACTCAAAAAGAGCGTGCATTTTCCGGATATTAGCCACCAAAGAGCAAAAAAAATATAAAATAATGAAAACAAAAAATTACATTTGTGCTATTTTACTGCTAACATTTTCCCAAAACAAAATACCCGATACAAAAAACAATTGCATCGGGTATTGAATGAAATCTTTTACTTATATTTTACGCAAAGCTCTATCAATTCCAATAGCTGCTTTATGTCCATCTTCTATAGCACTAATGGCATCAGCTGTGGCATTTACCACATCACCACCAGCAAAAATCTTACTGTCAGCAGTTTGACGTGACTTATCTGTTATAACCTTACCCCATTTAAATTTTAACTTCTCTTCTATCTCTTTTGGTAGGAAAGAAAAATCTCCCGCTTGCCCAATAGCAGAAATTATCGTATCAAAAGTTCTTGTAGTTATATCTCCTTCAATAGCAACTGGTTTTGGTCTTCCACCATCTTTCTGCTCAACCATCTTAGCATTATTCCAAGAAAAATATAATTTCCCTTTATTTTCAACAATTTTCGTAGGAATTGCTTTTACTACAAATTCTACATTCTCTTCTTGAGCTTCTACAATCTCTTCTAAATCAGCCGGCATATCTTCTAATCTACGACGATAAACCACAGTAACATCAGCTCCAAAGCGTTTAGAGGTTCTAGCTGCATCCATCGCTACATTACCTCCACCAACAACAGCAACTGATTTGCCTATTTTAGGATCAATACCCATAGTTACATCATCTAAAAACTTCAAACCAGAAATTACTCCTGGTAAAGTTTCACCTTCAACTCGCATCGAATATGGTTTAGAAAGACCAATTGAGAAAAATATCGAATCAAAATGTTTATAAAGATCATCAAAATCCTTATCTTTTCCAATACGAATATTATACTCAATTTTCACACCCAAAGATAATATATAATTGATATCTTTATCAAGTTCATCATAAGGTAATCTATATTCTGGAATTCCATAACGCAACATTCCACCTGCTTTTTCCTTAGCTTCAAAAACAGTGACCGAATATCCTAATTTTGCTAAATAATAAGCAGCAGAAAGCCCACCAGGACCTGCCCCAATAATAGCAATTTTTTTACCATTTTTTGTAAACTCATCTGCCAAACTACTTTTTATTTCCTCAGAACTCACATTATCCATAATATAACGTTTTAACCAACGAATAGATATCGATTCACCTCGATGTTCTAGTACACAAGCATCTTCGCAACGATGAGTACAAATTCTTCCGCAACTATTAGAAAATGGATTTGTTTTGTATAACAATCGTACAGCTTCATTTAGATCATCTTCTCGAATCGCTTTAATATATTCTGGAATATCCATATTAGCTGGACAAGTTGCAACACAAATCCCACAAGCCACGCATCTATCTGCTTCACGCTCTGCCTCTTCTTTAGAGTATCCTTTCACCATTTCAATAAAAGAATCACTTCTTTCGGCAGTTTCCATTATCGTCATTTTTATTTTGGAATATTCCAAGATTTCATAATCTACAGGACGTTTATAGCCCAATTCTAGATTATTCCAATTTTTTTTATCTACTCCCGGAGTAAAAATAAATTTATCATCTACATCTCCATCACCTTCTTCTAACCAAGTGTATTCGTTAGTCATATTAAGTGATCCTGTCGGACAAATATCTATGCATAATGCACACCAGCAGCATCTTCCATAATCTATTCTCGGACGCAATCCACTATCGCCATCTTTTGTTTCTATACCATCTACAGGCACAAGATCAATAGACATATTTTGGCATATTTCTTCACAACTTCCGCAACCAATACATTTTTCAATATCATTTACATGAAAGCCACGATAAGCAGCTGCACCAGGTCTGGTTTCAAGAGGTTTTGTATTGGTCAATGGCTTTTCAAAAGCTCTTTTCCAAACATAAAACGGGGCTACAAAATTTTTTAAGCTCATATATTTCCGCCTTTAGATTTTTTAACGTTCAATTTCCGGTGGATAGGTATGAAGAGATCCCATCAAGCCAGCGATATCTGCAATATTTACACCAACACCCAAGTATTCTAATAGAGAAACAGCATGGGTATAACTAGGGCCTCTAACTGTTACTTTTCTTGGAAAGCCAGAGCCATCTGTTGCCACATAAAAGCCATATTCTCCACGCGTAGATTCTGCCTTTAAATATGTTTCTCCAACTGGAATTTTCCAATGTAAAGGATTTGGAGTTTTTACATGGAATTTACCGGTTTTAGGCATTTTAGAAACTATCTGCCGAATCAATGATATAGATTGGCTCATCTCACGAAATCTAACTTTCAATCTAGCAAATCCATCTCCATCAGTTTCCGTAACAATTTCAAAATCTAATTCGTTATATTTAAGATATGGATTGTCTTTACGAACATCTCGTTTTGCTCCAGAACCACGGGCATTTGGACCTACGATTCCAAATTTATCTATCATCTCTGGTGTGATAATTCCCAAACCGACTAATCTATCTTGCAAAACAGAATTATTCAGCATCACGATTTTCGCATCTTTTATCAATTTTTCACATTTTTGCAAAACAGCTTCCAATCTATGCACAAAACCTTGTGGAAAATCACCACGAACACCACCGGGCACCATGTACATATGATAAACTCTAGCGCCAGTCATCTCTTCAAAAAGATCTAAAACGTAATCGCGATGTGCAATAGCCCACTGCCCCACTGCACCTAAACCCAAAGCTCCAGCTTGACCTCCCACCCACATCAGGTAACTTGCCAAACGAGTCATCTCTAAGTTTAATGTCCGTATCCAAATAGCTTTTTCTGGAATTTCTATACCTGCCAATTCTTCAATAGCAGCAGAAAATAGATATTCATTTGTATCAGGTTCTGGAACGCAAATTCTGCAAACAATCGGAAAGCATTGAATAAACCTTCTTCGCTCCATCAATTTTTCAAATCCACGATGCAGATATCCTACATGCGTTTTCAAGTCAATTATTTCGTCACCACTTACGGTAAGTTCTAATGCCATATTTCCAGTTACTCCGGGATGTTGCGGACCGTGCCACAACTTCAGATATTTATGTGAGTAGAGCTCAAAATTTGCCTTACCATCATCTATTTTGGGATATTTCTTTCTATCCAAGTCAAACATATTTTCTCCTTTACAAACAAAACTATAGAATATATTATTCTTTATGCAGATTTTTTTTCATATATTTTTTCGGGTCATTAGTAGCTCTACCTTTACGAAAATTATATGTTTCTTGTGAGTAACGTAAGGTATCAAAATCTCTTCGCATAGGTGGTATTCCTTCCCAACCTTCAAGAGCAAAATTTTCATTCACACGTGGACTACCGGGGAAATCTATTCCAAACATTTCATGTAATTCTCGCTGATAAGTGGCAACTTGCCCCCAAAGATGATGAGCAGAATACATATGAGCATCTTCGCGAGAGATAAAAGTTTTCACACCCAAATCTGTATTATTCTTATAATTATGAAGCAAATAAAGAATTTGAAACTTACCCTGTTCAAGATAATCTATAGCTGTTATCATCACCAAATGAGTGTATTCTTCGATATCTCTTAAGTGCGAAAGAACAGAAAGCACCTGTTTCTTTTCTACAGTGATAAAAATAAGATCAGGACGTTGTATTTTTTTAGCCAAAACTCCAAAAATCTGTTCAATATTTTTAACTGAATTTAATATTGTTTTCATGTTTTCCTCATTACCAGTTATAATCCGGCATATTCCAATCTTTAATTATTTTTTTCTGATTTGCCTTATAGTAATCAAAATTTTCTGCATACTTATTTGCACCTTCTGCATTACCAGCTTTAATCCGATCTTTCAGTTTATTAAAACCAGCAATAATGGCTTCCGGCCGTGGCATACAACCAGTGATATAAACATCAACAGGGATATATTTATCTATTTGATTTATTGTATTGTAACTATCAAAATACATTCCACCATTTATCGAACAGCTACACAATGAAATCACAAATTTTGGGTTTTGCATCTGTTCATAACTTCTAATAATTCTTTTTAATGTTTTTACAGAAGCATAACCACCGATTAAGATAATTCCAGATTGTCGCGGTGTTGGTCTGCCGGCAATTCCATAACGGTAAGCATCAAATCTTGCAGTCATCAAAGGCCTAACTTCTACAGCTCCACAACCAGTGCCAAAAGCCAGAAACCAAAGTGAATTTGCTCTAGCCCAATTTACCAACTTCTCCATATATTTATTTAGCTTAGAAACCGGTACAGGTCTAGCATCACAAAAAAGATCTCTATCTTCTGCCTTCAATTCTGAATTTGGAAGAATATCATATTTTTTTTCTTTCATTATCAACTCCTTATTTCATCGCCATCAAGATAATGGCTATAATACCAATAATCGTGGGATATTTCAAAAAAAACTTTATTGCTTGCTCAATTCTATACCTCGGAAAAGAGACACCAATGAATAGATTTGCTAAATAGATGATAAATGTCTTAAGAAAAAGGATCCAAACAGAAGTTGCCCCACCATAAAATAAGTTCATAAAAAGAATCAACTTTGCAACTAAAAATAAGCCTCTATTTGTTTGAAGCATACTAAGAAATTGACTAGGAAACTCGGTAGGCGGACCAATCGGAATTTCTTGTGGTGCGATTACAATATCAAAAGGAGATTGCATATTCATACCAAGCAATGCAATGAAAGCTGCGATAGTTGCTAATGGATTTGTGAACATTGTCCAATGTAAAATCCCTCCTTGTTGAGCTGCAACTATTTCTGTAATACTAAAGGTATCATATTGGACTACAATAGAAATTACGGCTAATGCAAAAGGAACTTCAAAAGCAGACATTTGTGCCAATCCTCTTGCAATAGCAATTCCGCTATAAGGATGTCCACCTTCTCCAGCACCAAGTGCCATTCCTAATTGACCGAAAAAAATAAAATACATCACTAAAAAGATATCTCCTGCACCACTAAAATTTGCAAAAAGTACAGAACCAAAAACAGCTGGAATAAATAGGTAAGTTCCCAAACCTCCGGCAAAACGAAAAATTGGTCCAAGATAAAACATCATTCCATGAGAAATTGCTGTTCGTTTATTAAGATTTTTAAATATATCTAAAAAAGGCTGCCAAACTGGTGCTCCATATCTTCCATAAACTCTTGCACGTATTCTGGCCATAACACCACCTGTAAGAAGACCGTAGGCTACCATCACTGCTATCGAGATGCAGGCATAACCAATTTTAATAAAGATCTGTGTTGTCATTATTTACCCCCCATTATGGAATATAATATGATGAAATATAAAATTATTTGAAGTAAATAGGTTTGTCCATTTCCTGAATAAAAATTCCTAAGCGTAGCACCTGAAGAAGATATCCATTCTGACACTCTATCCCAAAACTTTATTGCTAATTTAGGAGTTACCAAAAAACCCATCGCTTTATTATAATGAGCATACATATTATGAGCAAAATGCGTGGTTTCCGGTCTATCCGGTCTTTCTGCTGCAAACACAATATTAAACTGTTTTACTTTCTGCACTTTTCTTGTAATAAATAGCATCCATAAAAATGGAATTCCAAAAATTATCATTGTCACATTCATAACCTGCGATCCGTTCCAATAACCATTTACAGTTATCAATTTATCTCCTACCCAACCTAAATTTGTTGGAATATAAACCGATATCATCTCACTTAACGGTTTTAAAAGTAAAATTGGTTTCATCGAAATTAACATTACCACAGCAATAGCAATATATTGAGGAATCAATAACCACAGAGGTGCTGCTTTTATATCTTTATGCTCTGGTTTTGCCTGACCTAAAAATACAGTATAGATAAGCCTAAAAAGGTATAAGAATGCAATACCACTTGCAAAAAGAGCAGCTCCTGCTTGAAGATACCAACCACGCTCTATCAAAGCATTATAAAGCATCCATTTTGTTCCAAAACCTGCTAAAGGTGGAACTCCAGAAAGTCCTATAATCCCCATAAGCACACTAATATAAGACCATGGCATTTTTTTTATCAATCCGCCCATCTCATACATATTTGTAGTTTTTGTTCTCATAATCACACCGGCAATAGCCAAAAATATCATCAGCTTAAAAAGCATATGATTTAAAGTTAGATTAAGAGCAGCTAACCAGCCAATATGGTTAAAAGCCGAGAGAGCTAAAATGATATAACCCAGCTGACCAATAGAAGAATAAGCTATTAATTTCTTCACATTTTCTTGAAAAGCTGCCATAATGGATGCAATGATGGCTGTCATTACACCTATCCAACCAATAATAGTAAGTAATAATTCTGTATCTAAACTGGCATTTTTTACAATAGCAACAGCCAATAAAAAGAAACCAAAAATTCCAGCTTTACTGACAATAGAAGAAAGATAAGAAGTAGTATCATCATCGGCTTTATTATAAGTATCTGGAACCCAAACATGAAAACCCAAAGATCCGATTTTAATTAAAAATCCTATTGATAATAAACTAAGCGACAAAATACCAATATGTTTCATTCCTATTGTATTAATAAGACTTAGATTTATTGCTGGAATAACCGGAGCAAAAGCAAAACCAGTCATAATAAAATATGCAGCTCCCATTGAAAAAATAATGTATTTTAAACCGGCTGACGTTACCTCTTTTCCTTTCATTATCAAAAAATAGGAAGCTATTGTCATCAGCTCCCACTGAAAGAAAAAGCTAAGATATGTTTTTGCAATTACCAAATTTCCAATTGCTATTATCATCATCACCAAAAATGGATAGAATCCTTCTCTCTTTCCGCTACGATACATTGTAGCAATAATTTGAACTAAACTTCCCACTACCAAAATTGCGGCAAAAAATAGTTCCAAACCACTAACCAAAGAATAGAGTTTGATTGCATAGGTAGAAATAATTACTATTGCAACAAAACCTTTTACTTTTACAGGCAAATAACCAAATAAATACATTAGAACTAAACCAACCAAAGGCAAAATTTGGATAAAAGAAAATTCTTTGAAAAAATATGTAGTGACAACAGAAAAAACAAGAAGAGCTATCGCAGAAATTGCTATTGGAAACTCTTTTGATATTGGTAAATCAATTTTTTCTGTAGAATCTGTTTTTTTCATAGCAAATCCAAGCCATCTAAATAGATAGGTGATCTCAAAAAGAGAAGCTAATAATATGCCAATGATTGAAAAATAACTTCCTTTGCTCGCTAAAATCATAACAAAATCCCATTTTGCCCAAAAGCCCGGAAATGGTGGCAAACCGGATAGAGCTAAAATAAAAACTCCAAGAAAAATTAAAAGAGACGGATTTGTTCTTAAGTTTGTCCAAGCAGAAATATCATTTTTCTTAACGATTCCTACCAACCAAAAAAGTGCCGCTTTAGCCAAGAAATGGTTTATAAATAGTCCACCCACAATTTGGAAAATTATGAGGTCATTACTTCCAAAACTCTTTAAAATAGACAACGTAGCCAAGAGTAAACCCATCTGAGCAATCGAAGAATATCCCAGTAATCTATTAGGATTTTTCTGTTTTAAGCCGATTAAGTTAGAAAAGAAAAAAGTAACTAAACCCACTCCACCTAAATATCCATAATATTCTGACGGTACAAGTGGTAAAAATTTATACAATACAAAGAAAATTGCAGCAGAGCTTGCCACAGCAATAATCGCAACTAAACCTTCATTAACCGCCTGATATACATCTAATGCCCAACCGTTTGCAGGAAATGGTTTTAGCTCTAAAAGTATAGCAAAAAGAAAGAGGTATAATGATAGAAAACCTGCTTTCCCAACCAATAAATGAGATTTTCCAATCATATCATCGAGGTTCAAAGTTCCGGTGAAACGATAGAGAAAAATTATTCCTATAAGAATAAATGCCGAGGCGATACCACCAGCTAACATATATTTGAAACCAGCTGAAAGAGAATCTCTGTTTTTTTCTATAGCGATTAAAGAATAAGTAGCAATGGAAAGTATTTCTAAAAACACAAAAATATTAAAAATATCTCGTGTCATCACCAAGCCATCTATACTCATAAGTAAAACCATAAATAAAATCATTCCATTTATTGAACTTTTCTTAAACTTATCTGAGAGATAAATAGCACTTAATAATCCTAAGAAATTTACTAAAAGTACAATTATAATCTCTTCAAATCCAAACCGAAGATTTATGGAAATAGGTGCCATAAAGCCAGCTGTGGAGATTTCTGTCCCACTCGTTGTTCCGGAAAAAATTCCCCATATCCAATATAGGGGAATAATGAAATTTGCTAATAGAACACCATAAAAAAGTGTTAAAGTAACTTTCCTACCCATTTTATCTAATATGGCAAATAAAAAACCAAAAGCCAAAAATAAGATAAACATATAAAGAGGATTTACCATTTTAACTCCTCGTAACTTGTTATTGAAAGTGGATCTTTCATATTTTTCGAATCAAAATTATGTGTATTTACTAACTGAATAATATAGGTTAGCATTAAAGCAGTAACCGCCAAACCGATAACAATAGCAGTAAGCACCAAAGCCGAAGGAATGGGATCTACCACCTGTGAGCTGGCATTATTTGCTAATATATCAGAATCTATAATTGGTGCTGTTTTATCTTTGATATAACCCAAAGAAACAATCACCAAATGAATTCCTGAGTCTAAAATCGAGAACCCAATTACCATCTTGAAAAGATTCTTTTGAGTTAGCATTCCCCATATTCCTAAAATGATAAGTATGAAACCGAGAACTGTTGTTAAGATCATTTTTCATCCTCCATTCCTTCTGCTCGAAGTGAATCAACAATATTTGTAAGCTCTGCACCTACCTTAAGTCCTATTAATGAATAGATTATTGGAATTGCTCCAGCACTAAAAAGTGATCCAAACTTTCCTAACGGTAAAAACTTTGGATCTAAAAAACTTCCTAATAGAAATAAACCAATTGTACCAATAATCACATACAAAAAACCAGAGAGAGATTCAATAAAATGTAATACTGTATGATTTAGTTTTATATTCACATTAGCCATTATCAAAAGCACGCTAGCAGAAGCGATGAGAACTCCACCTTGAAAACCCCCACCAGGAGTCAAATGACCATGCAAGAAAATATAAGTTCCAAATAAAATGATGATCGGAAAGAGAAAAAGAGAGCCTGTTTGCAAAATTTCAGAAGCTTGGAAAGCACCTTTCTCTCCATTTTTTTTTCGTCTTTTAATAAGAAAACCGATACCTGTTGTAGCCAAAAATAGTACAGTAACTTCTCCAAGTGTATCTAAACCACGATATGTAACTACAATAGAAGTTACAATATTTGGGCTATTAAGATTTTTTGTAGAATCTTCTACATATCTCTTTGCTAAAGGATTTAGCTGTGATAAAGGTTTTATTTCTGATAGAAGAGGGAAAAAAATAATAACCATTAAAATTAGTGTCGCATAAATAAGTACAGTCCTAATCATCTTTCCCTCCTTTGCTATCTATTTTTGAGCGAGCTTTGCCCAGAGCAAACAAAAAAACGATTGTAGTAAGTCCTGAACCTATAGAAGCTTCTGTCATAGCTACATCAGGAGCTGATAGAATAATAAATATCACAGAGACAATTAGACTAATTGCTCCGGATGCAATAATAGAATTGATGATCTTTTTTGTTCGAAAAGCATAAATTGCTGAAAAAATCATCACAATTCCCAAGATAATAATCGCTATATTAATCATCAATTTCTCCTTTTTTTGCAGCTAATTCATCCATCACGGATTGGTCTGCTAATTTTATTCCCGCCTTATGTGCTGCTCTAGCCAAAGCATGAGAAGATACAGGATTTGTGAAAATGATAAATAAAATTAGTAAAACAAGTTTTCCAATCCATTGAGACTCCATAAAACAGATTCCCATAAAAAAAAGTATGCTCCCAAGTGTTGTAGCTTTTGTACCTGCTTGCATCCGATTATATACATCGGGCATACGCAAAATCCCTAAAGAGCCTAAAAAAAGAAATATCGCTCCTAAAAAGGTAATTATTCCACCAATCAGTTCCATCATTTCAAACCTCCTTCGATATACCGAGCTACAGCCACTACTCCCATAAAGCTAAGTAAACCATAAACAAGTGCTACATCTAAGTAAATACTTCTCTGATAAAAAAGTGCTAAATAAACAATAATGGAGATAGAAACAATTGTCATAGAATCTAAAGCCACCACTCGATCTGCCACTGTTGGTCCAATAATAAGGCGAATAAACGACATTAGCATGCTAATTAAGATAAGATAAAATGACGCAGAGAATAAAAACTGAATTAAGCTATCCATAACATACCTCCAGATATTTTTCAAACTTTGCAACAATCTTACGGGTGGCAGTTTCGATATCTCGTGAAGATACATCTATCCAATGAATATAATAATCTTCTCCATCTGTTTCCACTGTTAAAGTTCCGGGAGTAAGTGTAATCGAATTCGCTAACATCACTCGACCCAATCGGGATTTTAATTTAGTTTTAACCTTCACAATACCAGGATTAATTGGAATTTTGGGATGCACAACCCGTAAGGCAACATCTACATTAGATTTTATTAGTTCAAAGGAAAATACAAAAACAAACATGATAAAATTAATCATAGAATTAAACGATAATTTAAATTCGGGAAAAAGTGCAGAACTTTTAGGAAAAAATATCGTTAGAGTTAGTGCAATAACAGAGCCTGCAATCAGCTCTTGTATATCCAACCCTGTTAATAAAATCCAAAAAAACATCAAACTAATAAAGGTAATTACATTTTGTTTAAACAGTCTCATCTAACCTCCATTTCTTTATTCTTTTATATGCAACATTCCGATGAACTTCGTACAATCGGAAGTTTAATCACCTATTTTGACCGAATTGCTTCAATCATTAATTTAAAAAAATAGCGAATTGCATCCTTTCCTTGTTGAATTGTTTCGCTTGCTATATCTGTTTCAATTAATACTGAATTTGACAAAATACCTGTTCGATTATTCCAAATCAAGCGTGATATATTAGCTGATTCCACATCATCTTTGATAGATCCCCTCGTCTTACCCTCTTCTATAATATTTATTAATTGAGAATTTATTACTGCATTCTGTTGAATACAAGCTTTGAGAATTTTGCTATCTTCACTACAATGTGTTCCATGCTGGCGATAATTTAAGATTGCCATATAATATGCAGGTTGTTCTCCAATAAATAGATTGAAAACCTTATAAAAATTTAAAATTTTTTCTATAGCATCATCTTTTTCTTCAATTATTTTTTCCAGATATGAGCTAATTATTTTTAAACTGCGTAGATAAATTGCTAAACAAACTTCATTTTTAGTTTTGAAATATAAATACAACGTACCTTTACTTAGGTCTGCTTCATTGGCTATATCTTGCATCGTGGCAACTTCAAAGCCTTTTGAAAAAAAAACTTTCTCTGCAGCGTCTATTATTGTTCTACGCCTATATTCTTTTTCTCGCTCTTTTCTTTCTAATATACTCATCATTAACTCCTTCACCAAACAATCAATCTTGATGCGAACACAATTAATGACCGCCAGTCAGTTTGTCAACTGGAATATATTTTAAGATTATCTGAGATGGAAATGATTTAGAATGTGGATGAAATAATTTTCCTACTTTGCAGTACCAAAATTATAGAATTATCAAAAATATATAAATTGAGGTCAAGTTCTCATTTTTTTAAGTGAACTTATTTTATACTAACAGTTACATTAAATTTTTCGAGATCAAGACTTCCAAATTTTCGGGGTATAACTATAATTATTTTGTTCTACCGATTCTTTTTTGTCGCTACTCTGTAGC
>JAOZMQ010000394.1 GCA_029934195.1 Candidatus Cloacimonadota bacterium
TCAAATCGCAAATAATTAACTTGAATTTCAGCTGAAAAATTTCAAATATAACCACCCTCTTTCACAAACTTACACAAAAAGAAATGAAATTCTTGTGAAAAGTTTGTGAAGGAGTGTGGTTTAATTATATTCAAATCGCAAATAATTAACTTGAATTTCAGCTGAAAAATTTCAAATATAACCACCCTCTTTCACAAACTTACACAAAAAGAAATGAAATTCTTGTGAAAAGTTTGTGAAGGAGTGTGGTTTAATTAAATTTAGATGTGATTTTTTTTTGTTCTCGCTTCACATTCATTTTCATTCATTGCGAAGCAAGTTCAAAAAAACAAAGACAGTAAACGCACGCAGACAAGTAGAAAAAATTGGTTGCATTAAAATCTTATTAGAAAATTTGTAACTGTAAGCTATTTAGAGAATTAGCGGGAAAAAATATCCATTAGGTTCGGTGTTCTGACATTGCTTTCAAAAAATCTTATACTTTTGTGAAATTTTATTTTTTTATTAGATTTATCAAATAAATAGACAAAATTTTAGCAATAAACATTCTGGCGTAAATAATATTAATGAAAGAGGAAATTATGAAATTTAGTATTGGAAAACAAGACTTATTATCAAAAATACAGCACCTATCATCAATTATTGTGGTAAAAAATACAATGCCTATACTCACAAACTATCTAATTGATGTCTTTGAAAATTCAAATAAAATTGAAATTACTGCTACAGATTTAGATATAACAGCAATTGTTGAAATTGAAGCAATGGTTTCGGAAGGTGGAAAAGCAACTGTTTCAGCAAAAAGTTTCAATGAAATTATTCATTCATTACCAAATTCCTTAATTACTTTTGAAGAAGAGGATAGTCTATTGAATATTTCTTGTGACCATTCAATCTTTAAAATACTATGTTCAGATTATCAACAATTTCCATTAGTTCCAGAAATGAATCTTACTGATGCACAAGAAATTGATGCTTTATTATTTGGGAAAATGATTAGTTATACTCATTTTGCAGTTTCTGTCGAAATAAATCGACCTGTATTTACAGGAATTTTTTGGAAAATCACTTCTGAGAGACAATTAATGGTTGCAACTGATGGTAAAAAAATTGCTGAATTTACTTTGGATGCAAATACAGAAATTGAAGAAGAAAAAGAAAAAATAATTCCAACAAAAGGACTTCTTTTTCTTGATAAAGTAATTAATGAAGAGAATGAAAAAATATTAGTACAGATTGAGACAAATCGTATAATGTTTAAATATGGTCCTTATAAAATTTTTTCTCATGTCATTGAAGGAAAATATCCCGACTATACAAAAGCCATTCCTACCGATAATCAAAATCTTTTGATTTGTAATAAAAAAATCCTAAAAGAATCTATAAGAAGAGTTTCGTTATTAGCCTCTGAGGATACTTTGCGTATAAAATTTGAAATTAATTCAGAATTGATAAAAGTATCTTCATCAAATAAAGAAATGGGTGGAGCTTCTGATTCTATTGAAACATTCTCATACGAAGGAGAACCACTTACAATTGCTTTTAACTTCCGATTTCTTCTCTCGATATTGAATATTATCGAGACTGAGGAGGTTGTTATCAGAATGGGAGGAAGAAATACTCCGTCTTTAATTTGTAATAATAATTTGGAAGCTCCTTATAAAATAAGATTTCTCTTAATGCCTTTGAGAATTAAATAATAATAGCTTGAATTGAAAATTAATTCTGTTAAACTGTTTAATTTTAGAAATTTTAATAGTGCTGAATATTTTTTTAAACCAGAAGGTAATATTTTTTATGGTGAGAATGGCATAGGGAAAACAAACCTTTTGGAGGCAATTTCTTATTTTGCTTTTGGAAAATCATTCCGAGCAAAATCTGATTCTGAGCTGATTAATTTTGGCTCTCCTTTTTTTCGTGTTGAAGGAAAATTTGAATTGAGAAATCAATCTTTTGATATTATTATAGCAGCAGACAAAAAGCAAAAAAAAATTAATCTTAATCAAATACCGATAAAAAGAATTAGCGAATTGTATAAATACTTAAAAGTTGTGTATTTTTCACCAGGTGATATTGATATTATTAATTTAGGTCCAAGTGTGCGAAGAAGATTTTTTGATTTAGCAATTTCACAATTTGATTTTTTATATTTGGAGCTACTAAGAAAATTCCATAAAATTTTGAAACAGAGAAATGCATTATTAAAATCTCAATTTTCATCTATCGAAAAAAAATCTTGGGATGATCAATTTATCAAGATCTCTGTAAAATTGGTTCAACGTAGAATTATGTATCTTCAAGAATTTGCTCCTTTACTTTGCAGTTATTATTCTAAAATTGTTAATCAAAAAGAACCGGTTAGCCTGAAATATAGCCATTCAATCCATTTTGATACTGATGATGAAAAAGAACTTCTTCTACAATATCAATCATTTGTTCGAAATAATTCAGAGAAGGAGAAGATTTATCAGAGAACATTATTTGGTCCACATTTAGATGATTATTTGTTTATGATCTTTGATAAACCTGCTCGTGAATTCGCTTCTCAGGGACAGAAAAGAACGCTAACAATATCTTCAAGACTGGCTCAAGCAAACTTAATTGGCAAGGCAAATGGTGAGTACCCTATCATAATGTTCGATGATATTCTTTCAGAATTAGATAAAACAAGAGCAGAAAATATCATTAATATGCTTAATAATGACCATCAAATTTTTATTGCAACACCCAATAAAAACCTTTATAGAAGTTTTAATCTGGACTTTATAAAATTAGATATAATGTTATAATAGTTTAAATTTAAGGATTTAAAATGAAATTAAATAGAAATATTCTTGGTTGGATAATGTATGATTTTGCAAATTCTTCATTTACGACGATAATTGTTACAGTTGTTTATAGTGTTTATTTTGTAAATTCTGTTGTTGGAGAAAGATACGATGGAACCTTGTTATGGAGTATTGCCATAAGTTTATCTTTGTTGCTTGTGAGTATTTCTGCACCAATTTTTGGGGCAGTAGCAGATTATTCAAGGTCAAAGAAAAAATTTCTTTTTATTAATACTTATATTACTGTTCTATTTACTGGACTTTTATATTTTGTCAAAGAAGGAAATATTGTTCTTGGAATGATTTTTTTCATAATTGCGAATTTCGGATTTAATAGTGCAAACGTATTTTATAATGCTTTTCTTCCAGAGATAGTTAGCCGAGAGGAGATAGGCAGAGTTTCCGGTTTAGGTTT
>JAOZMQ010000395.1 GCA_029934195.1 Candidatus Cloacimonadota bacterium
TAAGATTTCAATAAGAATTTATTCTTTTAAATCCGGTGCTAATCCGTGCAATCAGTGGCTTTTATTTTTTTCGTCAAGTGCTAAATAATCTTTACAGTATAATACAGATTAATAAAGAAATTTCCAAAAAAATATATAGATTTTAAGATTAGTTAATTAAAAAATAGTTAAGAAATAAGCATTATATATCAGATAATTTAGCACTGATTTTATATCTTATTTCATGACAATGAATAAGGAGTGATAGTGTCCAAAAAATTTAATACAAGTATCAGATCAGAAATTGGAGAATTAGAAGCTGTGATTTTGCATACTCCCGGCTCAGAAATAGAAAACATGAATCCGGAAAATGCAGAAAGAGCTCTTTACAGTGATATTTTGAATTTATCAGTTGCCTCAAAAGAATATCGTCAATTAAAAGGGGTGTTGTCAAAATACTCTAAAATTTATGAAGTAAAAGACTTATTAAGTGATATATTAGTAGATGTAAAAGTTAAAGATATTCTTATTGATAAAATATGTGAAATTGAAGAAGTAGAATTTTTAAGAGAAAGATTACATAATTTATCTCAGGAATCATTAGTAGAACAACTCTTTGATGGTATTCTTATGGAAAAAAACAATCTAACAAATTTTCTTAGTAAAGATAGATATTCATTGCAACCATTACATAATTTTTTCTTTACAAGAGATGCTTCAATAGGAGTACGTGAAAAAATACTTATCGGAAAAATGAAAAGTGATGTTAGGAGACGTGAATCAATTATTATGGAAACAATTTTTGATTATACTTCACATTTTAGTACCAGAACTATTAATCCAATGAGTAGTGCTGGACTTTGCAAAAAAGTTACAATTGAAGGGGGAGATGTCTTAATAGCGAGTGACAATATTCTTTGTATAGGCGTAGGTCCTCGAACTTCTTCTCAAGGTATTGATTATATTCTCGATCATTTTAAAAGCAAAAAAAAGAAACAACATTTTATTATACAAGAACTACCGCATTCTCCCGAATCATTTATTCATCTTGATATGGTTTTTACATTTCTTGGTACAGATTATTGTATGGTTTATGAGCCTTTGATCTTGACACCAAATAAATATCAGACGGTTCATATTACTGTAGATAATGGAAAGGTTACATCAATAAATCGTGAGCAAAACTTATTGTCATCTTTAAAAAAATTAGGGTTAGATCTTAAACCAATTTTTTGTGGTGGTCAAAATGATGTTATAATTCAAGAAAGGGAACAATGGCATAGTGGAGCGAATTTTTTTGCAATTGCTCCAAACAAAGTTATCGGATATGAAAGAAATATTCATACTATAGAAGCAATGAGTAATAACGGATTTGAGGTTATTAAAGCGGATGATATTATTAATGGGGAAAAAGATATAAATGATTCTGAAAAATGTGTTGTTGTTATTGAAGGGTCTGAATTGTCTCGCGGTGGTGGCGGATGTCGTTGTATGACCATGCCAATTAAACGAAAACCTGTAAGCTGGAAATAATCATCAGTTGTTCCACCTTTGAAATTGGAAAAGAAGTTTTCAAATGATGGGGATATTTTGAAACTTTCTTCTTTTATCAGAATTTAATTTCAGAACAGCTGAGCTTATAGATTTTAAGATTATTAAAAAATTGGTTTTCCCTAATCAATTCAGGATTATTAAATTTTGTACTCATAGCTTCATAAAATCCGTATTATAGTATTCTTGATTTTTAACTTGCAATATTTTCAATAGTATTTTTTTTGAAATTAAATAATATTTAGAATAGGAGATTATCATGAGTAAAGTCGGTTTTGATTTTCCACAGACACCAAGACAAACCGTTCTCGCAGAAGCAGAAGAATGGTACCAAAGAAAGCTTGCTGAAAAATTAGGTAAAGGATATGAATCCATAAAAAGAAGTAATTTTGGTCAATACAATATGGCTGTAAATTATATGACCTCAGTTCTTGAAGAAGCTCAGGCTATTAATAAACTTGCGATTTTCAATATTGATCATATGGCTCAATTACGTTTTAATGGGAAAGATGTTGTGACTCTTTTGGATAGAGTGTTCCCAATAAATATTTCCGCAATGAAAATAGGTCAATGCAAATATACTTTATTGCTTACCGAAAAAGGGACTGTAATTGACGATATGATTTTGATGAAACTTGATGAAAATGATTTTATAATTGTCATCAATGCCGGACATGATATTACCGGAAAAGGTATTGATCATGGTCAGGAAATAGAATTCTTATCTGATGCAGATTATATTCTTTCTTTCAAAAAAGATGGAGAAGAAGTTTCGTTTTCAGACATCTCAGATAAATTAGCAAAAATTGATATTCAGGGTCCTTTATCATATAAATTAGTCTCAAAACTTTATGGAAATGATGT
Source organism: Candidatus Cloacimonadota bacterium (assembly GCA_029934195.1). Taxonomy (GTDB): domain Bacteria; phylum Cloacimonadota; class Cloacimonadia; order Cloacimonadales; family JAOZMQ01; genus JAOZMQ01. The sequence continues at coordinate 2,395 of JAOZMQ010000395.1, forward strand.
TTTAAGGAATAGAAATAAACCCAAAAAAAATATGGGATATTTCACTTTCAACGAATTTGATTTTGAAGGCGAACATTACATTATTAGTCGTACTGGATATACAAGTCGTTGGGGCTGGGAATTATACGTTCCGGTCGCTGTTGCTGAAATTCAGTTCAAAAGGATTCTTGAAGAAACTCTTGATATGGGAGGTCTTCTTGTTGGTTTGGGTGGTCGTGATGAAAATAGAATTTCAGCTGGAAATTTTGGTTTACCTTTAAATGGAAGCGAATATGATCAGAGTCACACACCGCTAAATTGCCCTTTATTCAATGCTGCTTTTGATATGACTAAAGATAATTTTGTTGGTAAGAAATCTCTTGATGATGAAATCGAAAAAGGTACAAATAAAAAAATGGCAATTTTGATAAGTGAAGGAATTGTTCTTGGAAGAGGTATTTACATTGATGGAAAACGTTCTGGGACTGTAACTTCAAGTATCAATTCACCAAATGTTTCTTTATCAAAGAGAAAATTTATTGGATCCAAAAGAAAAAATGTTAATGCTGAAAATGGAGTTTGTGCAATCGGACTTGGTTGGTTATATGATAATCCTTTTGAGGTTGACAAAGAAGGTAAAGATATTTTATCAATTGATGGAGAATCTGTTAGGATCAAAGTTGAATTCTATAATGAAGACAATGATGGAAACCCAAAAGGAAGACCGATTTTAGGATTTATTTCAGGTGATGGTGTTAATCCTGCAACAGCACATCGTCCGTTAAAAAATATTGAAAATTTATAATTTTAAGTTATATTAAATCACTTATTACTTCCGAAGTTTTTGAAACTTCGGAAGTAAATAG
>JAOZMQ010000396.1 GCA_029934195.1 Candidatus Cloacimonadota bacterium
TGGTCGTTGCGAAGCAAGTCTGACTTAGTTGAAAAAGACTTAAAGAATTCCGAATTTTTCATATTTTCACGACAGTTTTTTTAATAATTTTGCCGGTTCGAAGGTTATAAAATCCCAGCAAGTCTATTTTTTTAATAGTTCCAGCAACTGAACTTTTGTAGCCGGTTATATGGTAATCATTATCAAATTCTTCGCCAATATGTGTTTGATTTAACGCATAAATTGGGCTTTCATAATTGGCATTGAAAGCGTTCAGGAAATATGAAAAAATAGAGAATAATTCTTGAATATCATTACCATTTATCGTTTGATTTCTCATATATTCCCAAAGTGAAATAAAATTATCTTCTTGAACTCCGGTAAAAATAAATTTCTCTACAGATTCCTGATTCAAAATATTTTTTATAGAAGATTTTGTATTTTCCGATAGCCTGAGATATTTTTCATAAAGTGCAATAGGCGTTTTGAATTGCTTTTCATAACTATCATTTGTTTTTTTTAAAACTTCATATTCGCTTGATAGAGAACTTAATTTATCCTTTAAATTTTGCATTTCTTGCCTATTTTGTTCAATAACTCTAATAAATTGGGCTTTCTCATTTTCAAGATTTCTGATTTCTCGATTCTGCTCTGTAATTTTAGTCAAATCCGCATTTTGTTGATTTTTAAGATTTGCAATTGTTCTCTCATTGTCTGAGTTTAAACGCTGTAAATATTTGTAATCATTTTCTAATTTATCAATTTTATTTTTCAATTGGTAAATTCTTTGATTTTCAATTTCGAGAGCTCGGTTTTTTTTGCGTAAATCTTCGACTTCCTTCTTAGACATTTTCAGTTCTCTACTTTTTGAGGAATCTTCTTCCTGAAACCAGTTTTTACATTTTTCCCACATTATTTTTAGCACTTCTTCATCCTCCAAGTAATGGATAAAATTTTTCATATCTTGTTCATCTTGATTTACAGGATTATTCTCTTTCAATTCACTATTATCTATTTCTAAATTTAGATACTTTTCAATCTTATCATTTTTTTCCATTTCTTGCATCTCCTTATCCTAAATCAATGGTGAACAATTCGGAAAGGTATTTTTGTTTTTCAACATCATCTTCTTCGGCAATTACATATTCCAAAACAGTTGGAGATTTTGTTCTGATAAAAACCTGTGCTGTAGGATAAGTTTTTTCTAACCGAACTCGCTTTTTTTTTGCTTTGTCAATTTCCAGAGTGTTTAGAGTTGCCTCAGGGAGATGCGTAAAATAAATCTCAAAATCCTCTTCGCTGGCATCAATAAACCAATGCCATTTCAGGTATTCGGTTTCTCTATCTATGAGTGTAATAAATTTGTTACGCTTTTCATAACCAATAAAATACTTGAATTTTGATTCGCCAGTTTCTTTTGTAGAATTATGATTAATGACTTTAATTTTACCACCTTTTCTTGATTTTATCAAACCAAAGGCAACACCTGTTTTACCATTTGGTTTGCTGTTTATTTCAATAATATTAGGTTCATTATTGTCCGCCTGTTTCTTAATTGCCTCATCATTTTTCTTTTCAGCCGGAAGAGATGATTCTTCTTTGTCTTCAAAACCAAGCGGTAAGTGAATCTCAAAAAAATCTTTTTCAGAACCTTTAAATTCTTTTTTAATTTTATCAGTTTCTTTTTTAATAAAAGCATCAAAAATATCTCTTAAAATTTTAGATTTACTGGAATTTCCGGCAAGAAAGATATTTACTTTATCAATATCTTTTACTTCATTATTTCCTACAAATGCAATTCTGAGAGCTTCAAAGAAATTCCTAACACCCTTCTCAATTCTTTTCTTTAGAATATTTTCCAAAAAATCTGAAGTAGCTGACAATTCCACACCTGTTTTCTTATTTCCTTTAATATCAAAAAGATCAACCTTTATTATACCTTTAGCAAACTCTTTTTCATAACCTTCGTGTCGTTCCCAAAATGGGCGTAACTTTTCCATCAATTGTTTCATATTGAGATGAGATTCTTGTGATATTGTCAAAAGCATTTCACTTCCAAGAAATTTACGACATTCGGGAGGTAATGTAAATGTGAATTTTTGAGAGCGCATTACTTCTTGATTTTTCTTAAAAACCTCAAAGGCCAGAAGTTGAAGTAAATTTTCACCACCCAAATATCTATCTCCATTTGCTCCAAAATGTTCTATAATATAATCAAATCTTCTTTCTTTGACGGAAGCAGCTCTCCACAAACCAAAATCAAAATCGGTAGTTCCGCCACCAAAATCAAAAATCCCATAAAAAACTTTTTCATCATCTTTCGGAACAAAACCTTTTTCAGTTAATGCACACACTGCATAAGCTGCCGGCTCACTTGTACCACTAATAATTCTAAAATTTTTCATTACTTCAGGATCTTCCAAAATAGTTATTGGCAATGATTTTTTTATTCCCTTTTCAAAACTTTTTTGAAGCTTTTCACGTATTGATTTTTCATAAGTTACAGGATATGATAGAATATAATCCATATAAATTCCGCTGTGCATATTGTTGATATATAAGCCGATATAATAAGCGTATAATTCTATGGGATTTATGTCATCATCTGTTAAATCTAAAAAAGCAGGCAAAATAACATCTTGTCCATTCTTATCTTTAAGACGGATTTTTTTGTCTTTTTCACTTGCCCATTGTTTAAGCTCACTAAATATTGTGTAATAATTCTCACTGCTACTATTTAATAAATTGTCTGCTGCAGTATGAGAAACAGTTACCTCTTCCCACAAAGTTTCCGGTCTGCCAGCCTTTGCTTTGTATTTTTGCATAAAACTTTCTAAATTTATAAACTCGATTACCGTTGGGTTTTCATAATGAGAAGCTTCTACCGCTTTACTTAATTTCCCTATACCAATTCGTTTGGGCAGTGGAGTTTCACTGTTTTCTTGCTCGACTACAACGGTGCTTTTGGTACCAAAATCTATAGCGATAAGAGCATTTTCCTTAATATCAATTTTGGGATTACGGGCAGTTATTTTTTCCTGAAGAGAAATTAATGTTTTTTCTTTTGAAGCTGTTTGTTGCCACAGGTCCCAATGACCTCGATTCGGGTCGGTTAATATTTTCTCATCATACGCTTCGAGATTTGCTCTTTTAGTATCTGATAATAAAAATTGTTCGTTCAAAACCCCAAGATTTATTTTTTCTTCATTAGAAGTGATTTTCTTTTGAAGCTCTTTATAATTAAATGAAAC
>JAOZMQ010000397.1 GCA_029934195.1 Candidatus Cloacimonadota bacterium
CTGATCTTTCCAAGAATGAAAAGGAAATCCTCCAGAGAGATTTTGACACATTCATCCGAGATTTTATGAAGGCTGAGGATAGGCCGAAGAATCCTTTCAACTGGTTTGTGGGTGTCCTAGCTATCAAGCCGAGAGAGGGATATCTTCCTTATCTGGCAGTTTTTCAAGCGGCGTGTATGGAGTACCTTGCTATCATAACAGGAGGATATGATAATAATTCTTTCATCTCTTTCCTTCAAGGTCGAAACCCGAATGTTTTTTCGGAATATAAAAAGGTTTGCGAAAATCAGAACACCATGATTACATGCCGCGGTGTCAACGAAATTTCCGATACAGATTATCTGAAATTGAAGCGAATTTTTATAGAAGCAGAATCTGTGGAAATATCTCAAGTATATGAGGGCGATAAAGAACAGGGATACGCGCTTAAAGAAACATCCGAATCACCTGAGAAATATCCCGCATGGATTTATGACTCTGAGAAATTAGGCAAACAGCTAAATTCCGTTCTCGTTTATAATTATAAGGTTAAAGACACGAGCGGGCTTATTTTCGGGAAAAAGTTGTGCATACTGTCGTCACGTCATTTTCCAGGTCATTCACTAGGGTACGAGATGTATCTTGCGAAGGGTGGCACATGTGAAGAGTCGATAACGGGATATAATTTTTGGAAAATATTTCAACAGCGGAAAAGCGAAGATTACAAAGGAAACCCGTGGCTAAGGATGGCGAATTTCATTTATAAAAACCTGATCATGACAGAGTACAAAGGAAAACATGAACCATACATAGAACTTAAAGGAAGCGTGTATCTTATGGGCCTATGGCGGACTGATAAGCAGTTAATTCTTAACCTTTTAGGTGAAACTGCTATGGAAAATGGAAAAATTTCCATAGCAATAATGGAAGATCAGTTAATAAGTATGTATCAAGGGGGCTATTTGGTTTATGCTTATGACATTACCAACATGAGGTTCGGTGTTGTTCTGGATTTGAGCCAGCCCATTTATGAAGGACTGTATATAAAAACTACCGGAAATTTTTTTCCATTAGATTAAAGGAGGTTGAACATGAAAACAACTTTTAGGATGTTTATTGTCGCACTTACCGTTGTGCTGATGGCAGGTCAGGCATTTTCTGCTGAAGAACTTTCATCCCCAGAAATCCGGCAGATCGAATCAAAGATCAGACAGGATTTTCAGCTTCAAAGGGCTTATGTGAAAAGTAGTCTGATTGGAATTGGAAACGATCTTGACAATTTTCTCTTCGGGCCTCAGACTACTGCCAATCTTTCAAACTTCTTTGTCAAAAGGATCAAACCTGGAAACGTCACCGACCAGGAGATTTTATGGCTGCACTTCAAGGAAGAGGTGCTGAACAAGGAGAAATTCGATATATTTGTTGACGAGCTGATTGAGATGCATTTCCGGGTTTTTGACAAGGCCAGAAAGGACGTGAACCGTGATCTGATATTGTTCGGATTGGAAGGGGTACAGAAGATCAATTATGAAGATATAAAAAGAAAGCTGAAACAGGAGATTGACAAGATATGGGATATTGAGGCGGGAAAGATGCGGGAACTGCTGGATCCCACCTCTCAGCAGGTTTATGAGGCAAACGGGTATATAAAAACAGGAAAATATTTTGAAGGTTTATATGTGGCGGCAGATATAGCAGCTTTTTTTTGGAACCCGATTGTTTCTATTGTGGGAGCAGCTGTTTTCGGAGGTTGGACTATCTATAAATACGCTGTTGCAGAGGCCGAAGCGTCCGAACTGATGGAAACCGCGCAGCAGCAATTTATGAGAAAGATGACAAAGCATTTGGAATCTTTGTCAGCACAGACCAAGAAGCAGTTTAAGGCGGCCTCTGACGTTGCGAGGAAAAGGTTGTTTGATGCCATTCGGCAGATGATTGTGGATGCTTATCCCCAGTTAAGCAAGGAGAATCTCCAATGAAAAAGTGCATCGTCATCAGCATGCTCATCCTGTTTTTCTGTTCCCCGGCTTACGGCAGCATTGCCCGACCGGTCAAGGAACTCTTTGAGGCCATTATCACAAAGTGCCGGGTCTGCCGGGAAATCCTTTCCTCTCCGGCAGCGGAGAAGCTTGTCAAACAAGGCATCATAAAAGCTGAAAACGCCGATGATGTGGCAAAATTTCTCTCCCGCCACGGTGATGAGGGACTGAGGCATTTGGAGCAGTTCGGAGACGATGCGCTGATGGTTTTCACAAAACACGGTGATGAGGGCATGTCATATCTGAAACGCCACGGCAACGATTATCTGAAACTCATCAGACGGGAATCCCCGGAAACCGTTCATAAGATACTCAGATATCCTGACGGAATGATTTTGCTGAAGGAAAGCCCTGACCTTGTGAGGCATTACGCAAAACATGGGGATGATCTGCTCAGATGCGTTGAAAAGAACCCCCTCTGCCTTGATGCCATGAAACGCACCGGCCTTTCCCCCAAAGTCCTTTCAAAGATAAAGGACAGGAACGTAACATGGCTTGAAGTCAGAATGCCCCAACTCTCCCCAAAAGACGCAAACGGGTTTCAGAATATTCTGAAAAAATACGGAGACCCGGGAGCGGAATTTGTCAGAAAGAACTGGGATGTCTTTGCAAAAGCAGGTGCTTTTGCACTGGTGGCCGCAAATTTTGATGAGATTCTGGCCGGAGGGCGGGATGTGCTTATGAAAACTGTTGAAACCACAGGCGAAGTGGCAAAAGAAGGTGTGAAGACCGCAGTGAAAGAAACCACAAAAACGCTTGGGAGCCGTTATCTTTTTCTGCTTATCTTGTGCGTGGCGCTGATTGGGTTTGCGTATTTGGCGTTTAGGAAGAAGAGGCGTTAGGAGAGAGAAAGAATTGATTGCGACATATTATTTTTAACATTAATTTAAGGAGGTGTATTTTGAAACAGCTGAGCGGTGAAGAAATATCTGATTTAAATCCTTGTAGTTTTCGTGTTCATGATGAACATGATTTTTCTGGAAAACCCTATAAGCTTTACAAAGACCCGAAAAACAGCGTTTTTTATATTTACACTTTTGTCAAACGTTCAATGGGGGAAAGGCAAAAAGAGTGTTTTGAACTCGAGGCTGATGAATATAAGGGCTGGAAAAAGCTGGTAGAAGATAAAATTAATGAGATGATAGACACCCAATACTTAAATGTTTCCCGAAATTTTGTTTCTAATCTGTAAGCCCCTGTTAAGCA
>JAOZMQ010000398.1:0-875 GCA_029934195.1 Candidatus Cloacimonadota bacterium
ACAAAAAAAAACAGAGTTCCTTAATCCGAAGGATTTTATTGTTTCAGAGATAGGTTTTAACCTATCGAAAAGGAAAGTAGAATATCTTTTCTTGTAACATTTAGTTTTTCCAATTATATTTTCCGAAAGTTCCTTTTAATCCAAAATAAATAAAATAGGGAATATAAAATATTTCTGCAATTATAAAATAACTTAATAATTTTGTTCTTTTTATTCTAAACAAAAATCCACCAACTAACAAAAATTCCGATATTATTTTTGCAATTACCATTAATAAAAAACTACTTCCACTGATAATTCTAAGAAAAAAAAGGGGTATCAAAGCTATTAATACAAAATAATAAATCATTATTAATAACGTCATTATTTTTATTGAAATCGGATAATACTTCCATTTTGATGCTCTTCGTGTTTCAAGGTGGATTTGGTCTTTTAGATTGCTTTTATCGACTGATAATACAAAAGAATCCTCAGAAAACATAAACTTCATTTCTCTAATATATGGAGACATTTTTTGTAACATCAAATCATCATCTCCTGAACGAATATGACTAATTCCAGAATAACCACCTACTTTTTCATACAAAGATTTCCTGTAACCAAAATTACGTGCCGTACAAGTTAATCCCCAATTCAAACCAAAACTTCCGGCAGTGACTGCAAAAATTGATGCTCTTTCCAAATTTTTCATTTTCAAATAAACATCTGATTTCTCAGAAGCAATTAATGGAGAATAACCGGCTATCAAATCCACATCATCTTGAAAAGCATCATTTACACAATTTAACCAGTTTTCATTGGGAATACAATCTGCATCTGTAAATAGTAAAAGTTCGTTTTCAGCATGAGCGATTGCTTGCGACAGAGCATTTTTT
>JAOZMQ010000398.1:885-3224 GCA_029934195.1 Candidatus Cloacimonadota bacterium
TATTTTTTTTACCTACAAAATCAGCATATTCTTTTTCAATTCTTACATATTTCAAATTTGGGAAAGAATCGATACTCTCTTTGATAATTTCTGCTGTTTTATCAGTGGAGCGATCATCTGCTATGATTATTTCAAATTTTTCTAATGGATATTTTATTTGTTTGAGTGATGCGAATAAGGTTTTCAGATTTTTTTCTTCGTTTCTCGCAGCAATTATGATTGATATTCCTTGCTTAATAGATGATTTTTTGTCTTTGCCGTTAATGAATAATCCAATCCACAAAGTTAAAATTAATCCAATATAAAATACAGAAATTATGGTAAAAAAAAACATCAATTAACGTGAGATAATAGAATCTGTAGCTTCGATAAAAGCTGCTAATTTTGGTGATTTCTCCTGAATATCCTGCAAGGTTGGATTTCTAATATAACTTTCATCTTTTTTAATTTCGGTTTTAACAAAAACAATAGGAATTTTCAAACTAAAATGTTTTGAGATAATTTCTGATAAAAGATCTTTATTATCTTTCAATTTATTAAACCCCAAAGATGAATTAGTAGAAAAGTGAATTTTATTATTGGTAATTGCATCAATTTTACAATTTTTTAGAAAATTCACAACAATCGGTTTTTCTTTACCAATTTTTTTTAGTAGTAAAGACCAATTATTTTTTAATAACTCTACAGAAAGTGATTCGATTTTAGGTTGAATTTTGGGTACAGTCTCAATTTTTTGTTTTAATTGTTCATTATTGTTTGTTTGAGAATTTACTTGAGATTGAGGAGTATAATTTGCTTGAGGAGTGGCGATCATACCGGTCTGAAGTTTCCCATTAGCAAGTTGTTCAAGAATTTTTTCAACAGATTTAATTTCGGAAATTTTTGCCAATTTAATAAAGGACATTTCAGCAATTAACACAGGATTATTACTATTTTTTATATCTGTTTTTGCCTTAATAATATATGACATTAAATATAGAAGATCATTTTCTTCGATTTTTTTTGCAAATTCTACAAACGAATTAAGTAGTGATTTCGGAATTTCAGCCACAGAAATTCCGATTTTCAATAAAAGAATATTCCTTATATGATCCAATAAACCATTAAAAAACTCTTGTAAATCATTACCTTTTTCAAGAATTACGTGTAATAATCCAATGATTTTGGCAGCATCATGGTTAACGATAGCAGACATTATTTCAGCATAAATATCAGAATTAACAATCCCAAAAATAGAAAGAACATCTTCGGTTGTTATGGAATTGCTTCCACATGACAAGACTTGATCAAGCAATGATAAGGCATCACGCATACCACCATCTGCTTTTTTTGCAATTATAAAAAGAGCTTCATCATCAATAGTGATACTATCTTTAACTGCAATATCTTTTAATCTCGCAATAATGGAATTTATGGGAATTCTTTTACAGTCAAATCTCTGACAACGAGAAATTATAGTTGGCAAAATTTTATGAGGTTCAGTAGTTGCAAATATAAAAATCACATTTGGTGGCGGTTCTTCAAGTGTTTTTAATAATGCATTAAACGCATTTTTTGAAAGCATGTGAACTTCATCAATAATATAAATTTTGTATTTTGAATTAGAAGCTGAATACAACAATTCCTTTTGTAATTCTCGTATGTCATCAACTCCTGTATTTGAAGCACCATCAATTTCTATTACATCTGTAGAAGTACTTGCTGTAATTTCCAGACAATTTTGACAAACATTGCAGGGTATTGAAGTTGGACCATTTATACAATTTAAACTTTTAGCAAAAATTCTTGCCATTGATGTTTTACCAACTCCCCGTGGACCAGTAAAAAGATAAGCATGAGCAATTCTATCCATTTCAATAGCATTCATCAAAGTTTTTGTTATGTGATCTTGTGCGTAAACTTCATTAAATGTTTGTGGTCTATATTTTCTTGCAAGTACTAAATACGACATACAACCTCTTATTTCTTGAAATTAAATTTTAAAAAATCTTTTATTAAAAAGCAATTCCGTTTTGCTGTTGTTTTTGTCAATAAATATCATCGAAGTAGATAATCTGTTGTAACAAAAGAAGTTTTACAAAGCAACGTATATTATCTGCCGATACGTATCTTCACGAATGTACTCATTTTAAAAACGAGTACGTTTTTAAAGAAAAGAAATCGCAAAGGAAAGAACGCAAAGGCAAAATGTTGATTAAATTATTAGGTCGCATTAAAATCTTAAAAAGAAATCACGAAATTTCGTAACTATAATCTGAACGAAAAGGATAAAATTCACTGCTTGCACCGGATTTAAAAGAATAGATTCTTATTGAAATTCTAATAATAATGGATAAAAT